>NZ_PSVA01000010.1:0-114195 GCF_002932155.1 Rathayibacter sp. AY1F9
CTCGGGGGAGGAGGGGACGGGGGTGCCGGCGATCCGGGCGACGCGGGCCTCGACGAGGGTCGCGGCGCGCTCGAGGGCGAGGCGGTCGTCCTCGTCGAGGTCCTCGAACAGCGGGGCCAGGGCGGCCTCGAGGCGGAGCCGGTGCTCGGCGAGGGCGTCGAAGCCGGCGGGAGTGCCCTCGATCAGCCAGGCGCGGCCGTCGCCGGCGTCGTGGACGCGGCGGATCCAGCCGGCCTCGTCGAGCCGGGCGATGATGCCGGTCATCGTCGGCTGGGTGACGCGGACCCGCTCGGCGAGCTCGCCGAGGCGGGAGGGGGAGGCGGTGCGCAGCTCGGCGAGCGTCGACCAGACGGCTCCGGACTGCGCGCCGAGCCCGGTCGCGCCGCTCGCCCGGCCCGCGAACCGCGTGAGGGCGGTGGCGGCGGAGGCGAGACGCACGGGGGCACTGGAATCGGGCACGAGAAACAATATAGCACGCCTATGTAGTTCGGTCGAGGGCGCTTCGAGTCCACCCTCCATCGGGCGCACTCACTGACGTTCTCCTCCGCTTCTGTGACAGGATCGTCCGTATTCGCGCGTCCACTCCCGCGATCACCGACGGAAAGAGAAGTCATGTCCCCCAGCGAGCACGACGTCGTCGTGATCGGAGCCGGTGCCACCGGACTCACCGCGGCGCTTCGGCTGCAGCAGCACGGCCTCGACGTCGTCGTCGTCGAGGCGCGCGAGCGGGTGGGCGGTCGGCTCGAGACCCGCGTGGTCGACGGGCAGCTCCTCGAGCTCGGCGGCCAGTGGGTCTCGCCGGACCAGACGGCGCTCCTCGAGACCCTCGACGAGCTCGGCCTCGGCACCTACTCCCGCTACCGCGAGGGCGAGAGCGTCTACATCGGCGCCGACGGCTCCGCTCGCCGCTTCACCGGCGACATCTTCCCGGGGAGCGAGCGCACCGAGTCCGAGATCTCCCGTCTGATCGAGGTGCTCGACCGCCTCGTCGCCGAGACGGATCCGGCGGCGCCGTGGACGCACCCGCTCGCCCGCGACTACGACCGCATCACCTTCGCCGCATGGCTGGAGCAGCAGAGCGA
This sequence comes from Rathayibacter sp. AY1F9, assembly GCF_002932155.1. Taxonomy (NCBI): domain Bacteria; kingdom Bacillati; phylum Actinomycetota; class Actinomycetes; order Micrococcales; family Microbacteriaceae; genus Rathayibacter; species Rathayibacter sp. AY1F9. Next base: position 1,083 of record NZ_PSVA01000010.1, read on the forward strand.
CGACGAGGAGGCGCGGGCCAACATCGCCCTCTTCCTCGCCGACGCCATGCTCACCAAGCCGGCGCACGCCTTCTCCCTCCTCCAGGCGCTCCTCATGGCCGCGAGCGCGGGGAGCTTCAGCAACCTGGTCGACGCCGACTTCATCCTCGACAAGCGCGTGATCGGCGGCCTCCAGCAGGTCCCGGAGCGGCTCGCCGAGCGCCTCGGCGCCGAGCGCGTCCTGCTCGGGCACCCGGTCCGCTCCGTCCGCCACGGCGACGACGGGGTCGAGGTGCGCGCCGACGGCGTCGTCCTCCGCGCCCGCCGCGCGATCGTCGCCGTGCCGCCGAACCTCGTCGGCCGCATCTCGTTCGACCCGCCGCTCCCGCGCCTGCGGCAGCAGGCCCTGCAGCACCAGTCGCTCGGCCTCGTGATCAAGGTGCACGCCACCTACGCCACGCCCTTCTGGCGCGCCGACGGCCTCTCCGGCACCGCGTTCAGCCCGCACTCGCTCGTCCACGAGGCCTACGACAACTCGAACCACGGGGAGGAGCGCGGCACCCTGGTCGGCTTCGTCTCGGACGAGAAGGCCGACCGCGTGCTCGCGCTCGACGAGGCGGAGCGGAAGGCCGCGATCCTCGACTCGCTCGCCGCCTACTTCGGCGCGGCCGCACTCGATCCGGTCGTCTACTACGAGAGCGACTGGGCGTCCGAGGAGTGGACGCAGGGCGCGTACGCCGCGAGCTTCGACCTGGGCGGGCTGACCCGGTACGGCGCGCTGCAGCTGGAGCCGGTGGGTCCGCTCCGCTTCGGCACGAGCGACCTCGCCGCCGAGGGCTACCAGCACGTCGACGGCGCCGTCCGCGTCGGCAGGCGCCTGGCACAGGAGATCATCGACGAGGACGGCGCGACCGCACCGGCCCCCCAGCGCGAAGGAGCACAGCCCGCATGAGCACCCACTACGCCGTGATCGACCCGGCCACGGGGGAGACCCTCCGCGAGTACCCGACCCTCGGCGACGCCGAGCTGACCGCGGCGATCGGCTCGGCGCAGGACGCCTACTCCTCGTGGTCGCGAACCGTGCCCGTCACGACCCGCGCGGCGCTGATCGCCCGCGTGGCAGAGCTGCACGTCGAGCGCGCCGACGAGCTCGCGGCGATCATCGTCCGCGAGATGGGCAAGCCGCTCGACCAGGCGCAGGGCGAGGTCGGCTTCGCCGCCGACATCTACCGCTACTACGCCGAGAACGGCGAGGCCTTCCTCGCCGACGAGCCGATCGAGCTCGCCGAGGGCACCGGCTCCGCGCTGATCCGCCGCGCCGGGCTGGGCGTGCTGCTGGGCATCATGCCGTGGAACTTCCCCTACTACCAGGTGGCCCGCTTCGCCGGCCCGAACGTGGTCGCGGGCAACACGATCCTGCTCAAGCACGCGCCGCAGTGCCCGGAGTCGGCCGCCGCCATCGCCGACGTGTTCCGCACCGCGGCCGAGGAGCTGGGTGCGCCCGCCGGCGTCTACGTGAACCTCTACGCCACGAACGAGCAGACCGCGACCGTCATCGCCGACCCCCGGGTCCAGGGCGTCTCCGTCACCGGCTCCGAGCGGGCCGGCGCGGCCGTCGCGGAGCTCGCGGGCCGCCACCTGAAGAAGGTCGTGCTCGAGCTCGGCGGCTCCGACCCGTTCGTACTCCTGTCGACCGACGACCTCGACAAGGCGGTCGAGGACGCGGTCGCCGCGCGCCTGGACAACAACGGCCAGTCCTGCAACGCCGCGAAGCGCTTCATCGTGATCGACGAGCTGTACGACGCGTTCGCCGAGAAGTTCACGGAGGCGTTCACCCGCGCCCAGCCGGCCGACCCGTTCGCGGAGGGCACCCTCCTCGGCCCGCTCTCCTCCTCCGCCGCGACGGAGCGCCTCGAGGCGCAGCTGGCGGCCGCGCGCGAGCAGGGGGCCACCGTCCGCGCCAGCGGCGAGGTGACCGGCAACTTCTTCCCGCCCGCCGTGCTCGAGGGCGTCACGCCCGCGATGGACGCTTACCGCGAGGAGTTCTTCGGCCCCGTCGCCGCGCTCTACCGCGTCCGCGACGAGGACGAGGCGATCGCCCTCGCGAACGACACCCCCTACGGCCTCGGCTCCTACCTCTACACGACCGACCAGGAGCAGGCGCTGCGCCTGGCGGACCGGATCGACGCGGGCATGGTCTGGATCAACCTCGTCCTCGGCGACGCAGCCGAGCTGCCCTTCGGCGGCGTGAAGCGCTCGGGCACCGGCCGCGAGATGGGCCGCCCCGCCCTCGAGGAGTTCGTGAACAAGAAGCTCATCCGCATCGCGTGAGACGGGCGCGGGCCGGGCCCCGGAGTCGATCCGGAGCCCGGCCCGCAGCCGCTCGGCCTGCGCCCGCTCACTTCTTCGTCAGCGACGACTCCTTGTGCGCGGCCTTCGCGTCGGTCTTGTCGCTCTGCACGATCCAGTAGGGCTCGTCGTCCGAGGCGTTGAACTTCTGCCCCTCGAACTGGAACTCCTTCGTCTTCTTCTCGACCAGCTCGCCGTGGGTCTCGCCCTGCGAGGTGTTCCAGCTGATCTTGTCGCCCTTCTTCACGAGGCGGCTCCTCTCTCTCGGTCGCGCCGGAGCGCGGTGGTCCCGTCGCGCGGGAGCGCGATGGTGGTGGTGACGTCGACGATCGCCGGAGCGGCGGGCGCCGACGAGAAGCCGAACCGCACGGGCGGCGAGAGCGGGCGCAGCGGGCCGAGGTCCTCCTCCGCCAGCACCGCGTGGACGCCCTCGACGCGGCGGATCGCCCGCACGCCGTAGTACTCGCGGCGTCCGTGCCCTGCCGACCCGGCCGTGCTCACTCCGCGGACGAGCAGGGAGGCGACCGGCGAGATCGCGGTCAGCCATGCCGGGTGCTCGGCGAGCGGTCGTGGAACGATCCGCAGCAGCCGGCCGAGCGGAGTGAGACCGCCGAGCTCCAGTCGCACCGCGAGCGGTCCGGCCGCGACGGACAGGCCGCCCGCGATCCTCCGCCACGACACCGGCGCGATCCGCACCTCGTCGAACGCGTACGTCGACCCGATGAAGTCCGCGACCTCGCGGGTCGGTGCGATCAGGAGGCGGTGGCCGTCGCCGTCCTCGACCATCGCGTCGGCGAACGGGCCGAAGGGGGTGTCCTCCCAGAGGCCCAGCACGATCCTCGTGCCCGAGGACGTGCCGAACCCCGCGATGCGCCCGCCGAAGCGGAGGAGCCGCGGGGTCCGGCCGGTCATCAGGAGGCCGAGCGCAGCAGCGTGAACGAGCCGTCGCGGACGATCAGCGTGGTGACCTCGCCCTCGACGACCTGCTCCGGGTCGCTCGAGGCGGCCAGCCTCCACTCGGCGCCGGGCGCCTCGGGAACGGTGAACTCGACGCCGTTCTCCGCCGCGTTCAGCAGCAGGGCGAAGCTCGCGCTGCCCTCGTGCTCGAACACGAAGGTGATCGAGCGGGCGTCGGGGTTGTCCCAGTCCTCGTCGGCGAAGCCCTGCGCGTCGGAGCGGAGGATGTCGACCGTGTCGGGGCCGCCGTCGCCGGGGGCGCGGCGGAACCACTTCGGGCGCAGCGCCGGCTCCGCGGCGCGGAGGGCGATCAGCTCGCGGGTGAAGGCGAGCAGCTCGCGGTCCGCGTTCTCCCAGTCGAACCACGAGATCTCGTCGTCCTGGCAGTAGGCGTTGTTGTTGCCGCCCTGCGTGCGGGCGATCTCGTCGCCGCCCAGGATCATCGGCACGCCGGCCGAGAGCAGCAGCGTCGCGAGGAAGTTGCGGCGCATGCGGTCGCGGCGCTCGTTGACCGCCTCGTTCTCGGTCGGGCCCTCGGCGCCGTTGTTGGAGGAGCGGTTGTCGCTCTCGCCGTCGTTGTTGTCCTCGCCGTTGGCCGCGTTGTGCTTGCGCGAGTAGGCGGTGAGGTCGGCGAGGGTGAAGCCGTCGTGCGCGGTGACGAAGTTGATGCTGGAGACCGGCGAGCGGCGGTCGGCCTCGTACACGTCGGGGGAGCCGAGGACGCGCTGCGCGGTCGTGCCGAGCACCGAGTCGGCGCCGTTCCAGAAGTCGCGCACGTCGTCGCGGAACTTCCCGTTCCACTCCGACCAGTCCGCGGGGAAGCCGCCGACCTGGTAGCCGGCGGTGTCCCACGGCTCGGCGATCATCTTGACGGGCGCGAGCACCGGGTCCTGCGCGATCAGGTCGAGGAAGGCGCTGTGCACCTCGGCCTCACCGGTCTGGCGGGTGAGGGTGGTGGCGAGGTCGAAGCGGAAGCCGTCGATGTGCATCTCGGTCACCCAGTAGCGCAGCGAGTCCATGATCAGGCCGAGCGCGGCCGGGTGCGCGACGTTGAGGCTGTTGCCGGTGCCGGTGGTGTCGAAGTAGTTCGCGCGGTCCTCCTCCACCAGTCGGTAGTAGGAGCCGTTGTCGATGCCCTTGAACGAGAGGGTGGGGCCCTTGTCGTTGCCCTCGGCGGTGTGGTTGTAGACCACGTCGAGGATGACCTCGAGGCCGGCCTCGTGGAACGCCTTGACCATGGCCTTGAACTCGTCGACCTGCGAGCCGTCGTCGCCGGCGTGCGAGTACTCGTTGTGCGGCGCGAAGAAGCCGAGGGAGTTGTAGCCCCAGTAGTTGCGCAGGCCCTTCTCCTCGAGGTGCGAGTCCTGCACGAACTGGTGCACGGGGAGCAGCTCGACCGAGGTCACGCCCAGGTCGGTGAAGTGCTTGATCGCGGCGGGGTGAGCGAGGCCGCGGTAGGTGCCGCGGATGTCCTCGGGCACGTCGGGGTGCAGCTTCGTGAAGCCCTTCACGTGCACCTCGTAGACGACGGTCTCCTCGAGCGGGATGCGCGGCGCGGTGTCGCCGCTCCAGTCGAAGGAGTCGGGATCGGTGACGACGCAGCGGGGGACCGCGTGCGCGGAGTCGGCGTCGTTGCGGGTGTCGGCGTCCTCGTAGAACTGGCCGAAGACGTCCTCGGACCAGGTGTACGAGCCCTCGATCGCGGTGGCGTGCGGGTCGAGGAGGAGCTTGGCGGCGTTGTGGCGGAGGCCGTTGGCGGGGTCCCAGGGGCCGTCGACGCGCAGTCCGTAGCGGGTGCCGATGCCCATCTCGGGGACGAGGCCGTGGAAGACGTGGCCGGTCCGCTCGGTGAGGGCGACGCGGGTCTCTGCTCCGGACTCGTCGAAGAGGCAGACCTCGACGCTGTCCGCGGTCTCGGAGTAGACGGCGACGTCGGCGCCGGCGTCGCCGCGGAGGGAGACGCCGAGGGGATACGGGAAGGAACGGGGGGATGCGGGCATGCGTCCATCCTGACCGGGCGGCTCCGGGAGCTTCGCGCCCTTGTCGCCGCGCCCGCCTCCCGCTAATCTTCCAGGCCCTCCCTTCGACACGGCGCCCTCCGCGGGCATATAGTCAGCTGGCTTACTAAATCGTCGGAGGAGAGCGTCGTGCGCAACCGCAAGTGGATCGGGCTGGTCGTCATCAGCCTCGGAGTGGCGACGATCATCGTCGACTCGACCATCGTCAACGTCGCCATCCCGTCGATCGTCGCCGATCTCGGGATCACCTCGACCCAGGTGCAGTGGGTGCAGGAGTCGTACACGCTCGTGTTCGCCGCGCTCCTGCTGGTCTTCGGCACCCTCGCCGACCGCTGGGGCCGGCGCCGCATGCTGATCGTCGGCGTCTCGCTCTTCGCGCTCTCCTCCGTCGCGGCGGCCCTCGCTCCGACCGGCGACCTGCTGATCCTCTCCAGGGTCGTGCAGGGCGTCGGAGGAGCGATGGTGCTGCCGACGACCCTCTCGCTGATCAACGCCACCTTCCGTGGGCGCGAGCGCGCCATCGCCTTCGCCGTCTGGGGCTCGACCATCGGCGGCATGACCGCGGTCGGCCCGCTGCTCGGCGGCTGGCTCACCACCGACTTCTCGTGGCGCTGGGCGTTCGGCATCAACATCCCGCTCGGCGTGATCATCGTGGTCGGAGCGCTGCTGTTCGTCGACGAGTCGCGGCAGCCCGACGGGCGGCGGGTCGACCTCGTCGGCGCCGCGCTCTCGATCATCGCCTCCGCCTCCCTGGTGTTCGCCCTGATCGAGGGGCGCACCCTCGGCTGGTGGGGTGTCGACGAGCGCCTGAGCGTCGGCGGATGGAGCTGGCCGCTCGGCCTCTCGCCGGTCCCGATCGCGTTCGCCGTCGCGGTGCTCGCCGGGGTCGCCTTCGTCCTCTGGGCGCGGGCCCGCGAGCGCGCCGGGCGCTCCGCGATGCTCGCGATCGGGCTCTTCCGCCTCGCCTCGTTCCGCAACGGCAACCTCGCCGCGATGATCGTCTCGCTCGGCGAGTTCGGGATCATCCTGGCGCTGCCGATCTGGCTCCAGAGCGTCCTCGGCTACACGGCCGTGCAGACCGGCCTGGTGCTCCTCGCGCTCGCGCTCGGCTCCTTCGTCGCCTCGGGCTTCGCCGGCGCCTTCGGCAACAGGGTCGCGCCGGTGCTGATCGTGCGGGTGGGCCTCGCGGCCGAGATCGTCGGAGTCGCGGGCATCGGCCTGGTCGTCTCCGACTCCACCCCGTGGTGGGCCCTCGTCCCGTTCCTCGCCGTCTACGGCTTCGGCGTCGGCCTCGCGACGGCGCAGCTGACCGGGGTCGTGCTCCGGGACGTGCCCGTCGAGCTCAGCGGGCAGGGCTCGGGCACGCAGTCGACCGCACGGCAGATCGGCTCCGCCCTCGGCATCGCCGTGCTCGGGACGATCCTCTACACCTCGACCGCGGGGGTCCTCACGACCTCGCTCGAGCAGCAGGGCCTCCCCGCGGAGCAGGTCGCGAGCACCGTCGACGCGGTGGTCGACTCCTCCGGCGCCGCGATCGCCGGGCTCGCCGCGTCGCCGGCAACCGCCGACGCGGCCCGGGCGGCGGGCGAGGCGTTCTCGGACGGCACCCGCTACGCGGCCTTCGCCGCCGCCGGGTTCCTCGCCGTCGGCTTCCTGGCCACGCTCTCGCTCGGCCGCCCGGCAGAGGAGGAGGAGCCGGAGGTCAGCTCAGCGGAGCCGAGTCGTCGGCGGTGAAGACGATCTTGCCGATCGTGCGGTCGGCGCCGGTCGCTCGGCGCGACAGCACGTCGACGACGTCGCCCAGCGGATGCACGGCGCCCGGCCGGGGCCGCAGCTCGCCGGAGGTGGCGAGCGAGACCGCGCGCCCGATCCGCTCCGCCGTCGCCACCACGATCATGTTGCGCACCCGCGGGCGGTCGCGGAGGACGAGGCCCGTCGCCTGCGAGACCAGCGCCGGACCGCTCGGCACCAGCGTCGTGATGCGCCCGCCCTCGGCCAGGAGGATCGCCGCGTCGTCGACCGGCAGGTGGCCGGAGACGTCGACGACCACGTCGAAGCGGCCGCCCAGCACCCCGAGGTCGAGCGCGCGGTAGTCGTGCGGCTCGGCGCCGAGCGAGCGGAGCAGGTCGGCGGAGGCGGCCGAGCCGGTGGCCGCGACCGTGCAGCCCGCCCGCACCAGCAGCTGGATCGTCGGATCGCCGATGGCTCCCGAGCCGCCGCTGACGAGGACGCGCTCGCCGGCGCGCACGTGCAGTGCGTCCACCAGGCCCACCGCGGTGCCGCCCGACATCGCGAGCGTGACGGCCTCGACGAAGCCGAGGGAGTCGGGCATCGGGACGAGCGAGCGGCTGCGGGCGATGGACGCGTCGGCGAAGGCGTCGCCGTCGCGGGTCATCCCCACCACGCGGTCGCCGATCGCGACCGAGTGCGACCCCGGGCCGAGCGCCTCGACGGTGCCGGCGATGTCGAGGCCGAACCCGTAGGGACGGGAGCGGCCGACGGCCATGATCCGCGCGGAGCCGGACAGGATCTTCTCGTCGGTCGCGTTGATGCTCGCCGCGCGCGTGCGCACCAGGACCTCGCCGCGACCTGGCATGGGCACCGGCGCTTCCCGCCACGAGAGCAGATCGGGCCCGCCGAACCTGTCGTACCCGAGTCGTCGCATGTCGCTCCCGTCGTCCGTGCCAGCCCCCCCGAGCCTAGGGCGTGGCCGCTGAGCGGAGGCGTCGCGGGAGCCCGGCGGAACCCCCTCCGGTGCCCGCGGGCCCGGTGCTACCGTGGCGGCCATGAGCGCAGACGACAGCCCCGAGTTCGCAGGCTTCGAGGCCACCCCCTCCACCGATGCGGAGAAGGCCGACGACGTCCGTCCCGCCGACGCCGAGGTCGAGGAGAACACGACGGCCGACGAGAGCCGCGACCCGGACCACGGCTACGACCCGATGAGCGAGAGCGGCTCCGAGAACGCCCCCGAGGACGAGGTCGGCCCCCGCGAGGACGAGGAGGGCCTGCTTCCCCCCGGCAGCACCGCCGAGGGAGCCGGCACCGCGCTCGGCGCCGACGCCGTCGAGGGCGGCGAGCCCCTGGGCGAGAACGCGAGCGCCGGCACCCCCGGCCAGCTCGCCGACGAGCGCTGGCGCACCAACGGCATCAACCCGCTGGGGTGAGCCGTCTTCCGCGGCGGCCGGCTACCGCCGCGGTAACGACCACCGCCGGAGGCGAACCGTCGAAACGCGTTCCAGCGTTTCGGCGTAGCCGGACGCGACCCGCTCCACCTGCCCGGCCACTCCTGGGAGCCGACCGCGCCGCGGCGGGCGGGGACCGCCGCGCAACAAACACAGCTGGCGTTCCGGTTGCTCGGAGGAGGAGCAGGGGTGGGCGCCGTAGCGTTCCAGGAGCGCGGCACGCCGGTCGCGCGGACGGGGAGTCCCATGTCGTTGTTCCTGAACCGCACTCGTGAGGTCCGATGGACCGAGGACGAGAGGCGGGCGCTGGCCGAGGCGGTGGCGGAGGACCGGGCCGACGCCTGGCGCGGAGTGGGTGCGCTCGATCGCACCGTCGTCGTCTCGACCGAGGATCCCGGCGTCCGCGGCGGCGCGCGCTGGCCCACCGATCACCGTGCGTTCCTGCGCGTGGACCGCGGCGCCTCCGTGGTGCTCGCTACCGACGGGCTGAGCGATCCCTTCGACCGGCTCGCGCATCCCGGCACCGGTCTCGGCCTCGAGCTGTGCCTCGAGACGTCCGCCGTCCGCGGCGTCCCCACCGCCGAGCTCTGGAACCACTGGCACTTCCGCCTGCTGTACGAGGCCGCCCGACGGGCCGCCCTCCAGGGGGTGTGCTGTCGCAGCTCCCTCGACACGGCGCGGCTCGCGAACGTCGCGGCGCCGCCCGCCTGGACCGATGAGCAGGGCACCGTCGGTGTCCTCCTGGGCCTGCGCAGCCCCGGCCTGCCCGAGCGGCTCGACCTGGCGACCGGTCACGCCGACCTGGTCACCCTCACGCCGCTGCGGCCGCAGGAGCACGCCCGGGCGTCGGTCGACGCAGGCGCCCGTGCCGAGATCGCCGAGCGCCTCGGGGCCCTGCCGCACGAGGAGCTCGTGCACACGGCCCGGCCGCTCGTGGTCTGAGGAGCGTCGCGGGTCAGGAGCCCTCGGCCGGCTCCGGCACCACGGTCATCTCGCCGGTGTTGTTCGCGCTCGCGATGAACTGCTCGATCCACAGGCGGTTCAGCGACGGCCGCTTGCTGCCGTGGAACCGGAAGTGCAGCGGAGTCGTCGGGTGCACCCAGACGGAGCTGCGGCCGTAGCCGGACGACTCCGGCTCGCTCCAGGAGAGGCTGAACGACTCGTTCCGCCGCATCTTGGTGAACATCGCGACCTTGAGGTGCGCGAGGAGCCGGTCCTCGAAGTCGATCTCGAGTGATTGCGGTCCGTAGATCAGTCGTCCCATTGTCTCCGCCGTGAAGTGGTGCCGACGCGCCGGAGTCCCGGACGGCGTCGCGGGCTCCGTGAGCTCGGGAGCCGCCACGGAGAGGATACCGATCCTGCGGCCCGGAGGGGTGACACGGGTTTCGCCTCCGCCGGCCGGGGGCGGGATCACCCCGTCAACGACGGACGCCCCGCCGACCGGATCCGGGGATCCTGGTCGACGGGGCGTCGGAAGTCGGAGATTACTCGCCGACGCCGCGGATGTTCGCGGCCTGCGGGCCCTTGCGGCCCTGCTCGACGTCGTACTCGACGTGCTGGTTCTCGACGAGCTCGCGGTAGCCCTGCTTCGCGATGGCGGAGAAGTGCGCGAAAACGTCGGCGCCTCCGTCGTCGGGAGCGATGAAGCCGAAGCCCTTTTCGGAGTTGAACCACTTAACGGTGCCAGTAGGCATTTCTTTTCCTTATGTGTTAATGACGCCGACCGGGGCCGGCGTCGTCAGAGTCCGCACGAGTGTGCGGTACCCGCTCGACTCGGCCTCCGCGGGTGAAACACGCGTCTGCCGGAGTCGTCCGGGTCGTCTAGGGGCTGAGCTCGCGCCTCCGGGGGAGGGCGGCTCTGCGGGGGAGAACGTCCCGCGGACCGGGCGAGCCGGTGGAGCGGGGGTCGAACGAGGAACGGCGCGGCTTCCGCGGCGTCCTGTGAAGGGCGGTACCCGTCTGCGAGGCGGGCGTTCGAACCGGACGACCGAGGACGATACTCTCGGTCGGTGCGGTCTCTATCAGGGGCTGAGTCTCTTCGTCGTCGTGCGACTTCTCAGCCGTGGAATTCGGGCGATCGCCCAGGAGATGTCTCGACTCTACGGGATCACGGCCCCCGAGCGCGACCGCCCGCGTCAGACGGCGCGCCGATCCGCGTGCGCGAGGCGGCCGGAACCGCTGTCCGGGCGGGTCGCGGTGTGCCACGATACGACTCGGATCGCGCCGTTCCCCGCCGCCGATCCCCGCCGCCGATCCCCGCCACAGCCTCCCCGCCACAGCCTCCCCGCCACCGTCGCCCCGGAACGAGCCCGGAGCCCGTCCTCCCGAGGTCACCGTGCCCCTGCCTCCCCGGCCCGCCGACGCCGCGGTGCTGCTGCGCGAGCAGTGCGAGGTCGGCGTGCTCTGCGCCCGGCGTGCGGGCGGGGTGCTGACCGCCGCCTCCGCGCTGCACCTGCTCGCCCTGACGCCCGCGCAGCTGACCACGGTGCTGCCGAGCCTGGCGCTACTGGTCGTCTCGGCGCTCGTGCAGCTCGCGCCCGGCCGATCGGTCGCGACCGGGACGAGGGCCGTGATCCTGGGATCCGCGCTGGACGTCGCGGCACTCGCCGCCTTCCTCTCGCCGGGCGTCGACGCCTCCCTCCGCGCCGTTCTGGGCGGGATCACGATGCTCGCCTCGATGGCGCTGCCGTGCGCGCTGCTCGCCGTCGGCTCCTGGCGGGGCATGCCGTGGGCCGCGGTCCTCGCGCTGCTCCCGGTCCTCGCCCTCGGCGCGGCGGCGACGGGCGCGTCCGGGCGCGCTCCCTTCGTCCTGATCTCGGTCGTCGTCTGCTGGGCGCTGCTCCTGACCGCCGCGCGGTGGCTCGCGGGCTGCGTCGCGCGTGCGCACGTCGGCACCGCCCGCCTCCGGACCGCCCACGACGCCGAGCGCCGCTCGAGCGAGAGCGAGTCCCGGCACCGCGCCGACGCGCGGCTGATGCACGACACGATCCTGGCGACGCTGACAATGGTGGCGCACCGGGGGGAGGGCGTACCCGCTCCCGTGCTGCGCGACCGGGCCGCCGCCGACCTGGCCCTCCTGCGCGGTCTGGAGACGGTGGAGGAGCCGGACCCGGACGGGGCGGCCGGGGTGCCGGAGGCGCTCCTCGCGCTCGGTCGGCGGTCGGCGGCGGTGGGCGTGGAGGTGCGCTGGCACGGCGGTGCGCAGCCGCGGATCCGACCCGAGGTGCTCGACGCCGTGGTGCGCGCGACCGGGGAGTGCCTCGAGAACGTGCGGCGCCACTCCGGAGCGGACCTGGCCCACGTGAGCGTGGCGGAGGAGGCGGGCTCGCTCCGCGTCGTCGTCTCGGACGAGGGGCGCGGTTTCGACCCGGCCGCGGTGGCGGCCGGACGCCTCGGCCTCGCGGAGTCGGTCGTCGGCCGGATCGAGGCGGTGGGCGGCGAGGTCCGGGTCTTCTCGGCGCCCGGGTCCGGCGCGACCGTGCTGCTGAGCGTGCCGCTGTGAGCGGGTCGCGGCAGGAGGAGGGGACGCTCCTGGAGCTGGTCCGGGCGGCGGACAGGAGCCCGGGCGCGCTGTGGAGCATCCGCGAGCGCCTCACCCGGCCGAACCGCCTGAGCGGGAGCTACCTCGGGCTGGGCTTCCTCACGATGGCGGTGCTGCTCGACATCCGCGGAGTGATCTCGTACCTCTGGTCCCTCGACGCGCGGTCCGCGACCTGGCTGAGCGGACTCTCCTGGCTGCTGGTCGTCGCCGCGAGCGCGGTGGGGGTCTCGATCGCCCTCCGCCGCCACGGCGAGCTGCCGCGCCGGGCCTTCGCGGGCGTCCTCGCTGTGGACGTGGCCGCGCTGCTGCTCGAGTTCGCCGACCACGCCCTGCCGACACCGGCTCCGATGTACTACCCGTCGGTCTGCGTGGGAGTGGGCGCGGGCGTGATCGCGCTGATCACCTTCCAGCCGCTCTCGCGCTCGTTCCTCGCTCTGGTGGTCCTGGTCGGGCTCACGGCGCTCGGCCTCGTCGGCCAGGCGCTCCTCGGCGACGGAGGCGCCGCCCTCGCGGTGAGCAACGTCCTCCTCGCCGTCGCGCCCGCGGCCGTGTGCGTCGTCGTGCTCACCTCGCTCGACCAGTACGTGCGGCGCACGCTCGACCGCAGCCTGGCCGACGGCACCGTCCACGCCGCGGACGACGAGTTCTCGCAGGTGGACGCCCGCATCGAGGAGCTCCTCGAACGGGTCCGGACGCCGGTGCCGCTGGACGAGGAGCTGGGCGAGCGGGCGCGGGTGCTCGGAGACGAGCTCCGCGAGGCGCTCGCCCGCAGCCACGACCGCACCTGGCTGAGGATCGCGGTGGAGGAGTCGGCGCTGCTGTCCTCCGCTGTCGCGATCGACGATCCGAGCGGGGCTGCGGCGCTGCTGGCCCCGCTCGACCGCTCGCGGCTGCTCTCGGTGCTCTGGCTGCTCACCGCCCCCGCGGGGAGGACTCCGCTCGCCGTCCGCCTGGAGCCGGGCCAGAGCGGCGGGGTGGAGCTCGCCCTGGTCGCCGCGGGCATCCGCGCCCGCGACCTCGACCGCTCGGTCTGGGGCATCCTCAGCGAGCTCGGCGAGTACCGCACGACGACCGACCACGGCGCGACGAGGATCCTCGTCGCCCACCGGCCCCGGAGGAGGACGACGACATGAGCGACGAGCCCGCGATCACGCTGGCCATCCTCGACGACCACCCGATCCTGCTGGCGGCGCTGGCGGAGTGGATCCGCCGCTCGGGCACGGACATCCGCGTGGCGGCGACGGTCGGCACCTGGACGGACCTGCTCGCGCATCCGGCCTTCCCGACCGACGTGGTGCTGCTCGACATCGACCTCGGCGACGAGCTCGACCTCGCCATGAAGATCCGGATCATCGCGGCCGCCGGCGCCGCCACGATCATCATCAGCACGCACTCCGAGCCGGGCACGATCAGCCGGGCGCTCGAGGCCGGGGCGCACGGCTACGTGGTCAAGAGCGAGCGGACCGAGACGATCCTCGCGGCGATCCGCGCGGCGGCGCGCGACGAGCGCTTCCTGACGGCGCAGACGCGGGAGCTGCTCGGGGCCGACCGCCCGGGCACCCTGACGCACCGCGAGCGGGAGATCGTCCGCCTCTTCGTCGACGGGATGCCGCTGAAGCAGGTCGCCACGCTCCTCGGCATCACCCAGGACGCCGCGCGGAGCTCGCTGCGCAGCGCCCGAGGCAAGTACCGGGCGGAAGGGCTGGCCGTCGGCACGAAGATCTCGCTCCGCAGGCAGGCTCTGCGCGACGGGATCGTCGAGCGCTAGGCGCGCGCTCGACGATCCCGGGGGCCTAGACCGTCTCGGCGCGCTTCTGCCGCGCGGGCTCGGCGGGGTCGGAGGGTCCGTTCCAGATCGAGACGATGCCCCAGACGACGGCCGCGATCGGCACGGCCAGCACGGCGCCGACGATGCCGGCGAGGACGGTGCCCACGGTCAGGGCGATCAGGACGATCAGCGGGTGCAGCTTCAGCGAGCGCGCCATCACGACCGGCTGGAGGAAGTTGCCCTCGAGCTGGTTGACCCCGATGACGACCAGGATCACGATCAGCGCGGCGACCGGGCCGTTGGCGACCAGGGCGACGAGAGCGGCGAGGATGCCGGCGGCCGTGGCTCCGACGATCGGGATGAACGCGGTGAGGAAGACGATGACGGCCAGCGGGATCGCCAGCGGCACCTGGATGATCGCCAGCGCGACGCCGATGCCGATCGCGTCGACCGCCGCGACGGTCGCCGTTCCGCGGACGTAGCCGCCCAGCACGTCGACCGTCTTGTGCCCGACGCGCTTGGCGCGCTCGTAGCCCGAGCCGGTGAAGGGGCGCAGGAGGAACTCCCAGATCTTCGGGCCGTCCTTCATGAAGAAGAACAGCACCACGATCATCAGCACGAGGCCGGTGATGAAGTTCGCCGCCGCGGAGACGCCCGCGAGCGCGCCGTTGCCGAACGAGCTGGAGGTGAGGAAGTCGACGACCGACTGGCGGGCGGACTCGATCTGCTCGTCGGTGATCTGGAACGGCAGGTGCTGCACGTAGTCCTGCAGCGAGGTGATGCCGTCGGAGGCGCTGCTGACCAGCTCGTCCCACTGGTTGCGGACCGCGACCGTGATCAGCCAGCCGACCGCGCCGAGGATCGCGAGCAGCCCGATCAGCGCCAGCCAGGTCGCGAGGATCGACGGCACGCCCTTGCGCCGCATCCACGCCAGGACCGGGTGGATCGCCGCGGCGAGGATGAGCGCGATCATCACGGGGATGAGCACCAGCGTGAGCTGCGTCATCGCGAAGACGAGCACCGAGGCCAGCAGGAGGACGATGACGACCTGGAGGCAGCGGGTGGCGAACCGGCCGAGGCCGTCGCTCCAGACCCGCCGCTGCGGATCGGGTGCGCTCGGCTGCGGCGCTGCGGCGCTGGTCGAGGAGTCGTTGCGGTCGAAGAAGCCCATGGAGGGACGGTATCGGCTCGGGCCGACCTGCCGTCCCTCCTTGACACCCCGCCCGCGCCGCGGCGATGCGGGGGTCAGAGACCGGCGGGCTTCTCCGGCGTGCGCAGCCAGGCATCGAAGAAGTCCGCCAGGTCGGAGCCGGAGACGTTCTCGGCCAGGGCCTGGAAGTCGGCGGTCGTCGCGTTCGAGTAGCGGTTCTCGGAGGCCCAGCGCTTCAGCAGCACGCCGAACGCGTCCGCGCCGATCCGGTCGCGGAGGGCGACGAGGGTCAGGCCGCCGCGGGCGTAGACGGGCGCGTCGAAGAGGCCCCCAGCTCCGGGGTCGGCGACGGCGGTCGACCAGAACGGGTCGTCGGCGGGAGCGGCGGCGACCCGGGCGGCGGACTCGGTGACGCTCGCGCCGCCGGTGTGCTCCTCCCAGAGCCACTCGGCGTAGGTCGCGAAGCCCTCGTTCAGCCAGATGTCGGACCAGGTCTCCGGAGTGACGCTGTCGCCGTACCACTGGTGCGCGGTCTCGTGCGCGACGGTCGATTCGTCCGCGCCGCCGGAGTAGAACGAGCGGCCCTGGGTCTCGAGAGCGTAGCCGATCCGCTCGTCGTCGACTACGGCTCCGGCCGAGCGGAACGGGTACGGGCCGAAGACGGAGGAGAAGTAGTCGATGATCGCGCCCTGCTTCGCGAGCGCCGCCTCGGTGCGGGCGCGGGTGTCGCCGGTGATGTCCCGGTCGATCGCGTCGATGGTCGTCACGCCGCTCTGGGTGGAGCGGACCAGGTCGTAGTCGCCGATGTTCACCATGGCGAGGTAGCTCGCCATCGGGCTGGTCTCGACCCAGCGCGAGGTCGTCCACCCCTTCGACGTGGTGGGGGAGCCGACCGGCAGGCCGTTCGCGACCACCGTCCGGCCCTCCGGGACCGTGATGCTGAAGGTGTAGCGCGCCTTGTCGGCGGGCGAGTCGTTGACGGGGTACCAGGTCGAGGCGCCGTCCGGCTCGCTGGCGACCAGGGCGCCGTCGTCCGTCGACCACCAGCCGAAGGGGGCCCCGGTGCCGTCGACGGGGTTCCCGGTGATCCCGGCGTAGTCGATGCTCACCAGTGCGGGCAGGCCCTTCCGGAGGGTCCGGGCGGGCGTGACGGTCAGCTCGTCCCCCGACTGCGAGAACCGGGCGCCCCCGGCGTTGACGGTGACCTTCGAGACGGTGAGGCCGGTCAGGTCGAAGGAGAGCGAGCGCAGGTCCTTCTGGGGCGCGAGGGTGACCACGGCCCTGCCGCCGAGGGCCCGGGTCGCCGGATCGTACTTCAGGACGAGGCTGTAGGTGAGGGCGTCGAAGCCGCTGCTGCCGAGGCCGGGGAAGTACGGATCGCCGGCGCTGGTGCCCCCGTCGACGGCGCCCGCGCGGGCGGCGGGGGAGGCGATGGCGGCGGGTGCGAGGAGGAGGGAGGAGGCCACGAGCGCGCTGAGCGCGGCTGACGCACGGAATGTCATGTCCGCACGCTAGCGGGCGGGCGTTTCGTGCGCGTGTCGGCACCGTGCCGAGGAGAAGCCTCGTCGATCGACGGACGGGCGATGACGCTCCTGCCGGGGCGAGTCAGCTGCGGAATCCGTCGCTGCCACGGAGCATCGCACGGTGGAACTACCCATTCGAGCCGCCGGAGCCCCGCGGATCGTTGCGGCGGCGACGGATTCCGCACTACAGTCGCCGTGTTCATGCAGGTGCATGGGGTGCGGTACCCGAAGCCGCACTGCACCGCCCTGCTCGGAGCAGACGCCTCCGCCGGGAGGGATGACGATCCTCTCTCCCGGCGGGAGGCGGACCGGGCGGATCCGCCCGGCCGCCGCCGGCGCTACGCCGGGACGCGCACCGTCAGCCCGCCGGGCTCGATCCAGGTGCGGAACGCCGAGGTCGAGCCGAACGGATCGCCGTCGAGCTCGATCTCCTGCGCGTGCTCGAGGCGGACCGTGAGGTCGCGGCCCTTCACGTACCGCAGGGCCGACACCTCCTTGGTCAGGCCCATCAGCTTCTTGCCGACGACGCCGCTGCGGCGGAGCACGCCGTTCTCCCACACCACCTTGAAGATGATCTGCACCCAGCCGAAGAAGCCCTCGGGGCGCAGCAGGACGATGTCGAACTCGCCGTCGTCGACGGCCGCGTCCGGCAGCAGGAGGATGTTCGCCGGCAGGGCGCCGCAGTTGCCCACGATGATCGTGTGCGCGCGCACCTTGCGGGTCTTCGAGCCGTCGAGGCGGTAGCGGAACTCGAGCTGGTTCTTGTCGAGCAGGGCCTTCCGCAGCGCGTCCACGTAGGCGAGCCAGCCGGCCCGCTTCTTGAGGTCGTCGTCGGTGTTGGCGAGCATCTTCGCGTCGATCCCGAGGCCCGCCATCACGACGTAGGCGTGGCGGTCGCGGCCCGTGGAGGTCTCGATGTCGATCATCCCGACGTCGATCGCCCGGTCCTGTCCGGAGAACGCGACGGTCAGGGAGTTGTCGATGTCGTCGAGCGTGAGGTTCAGGTTGCGGGCGAGCAGGTTGCCGGTGCCGGAGGGCAGCAGCGCGAGCGAGGCGTCGGAGCCGCGGAGGGCCTCCGCCACGACGCGGACCGTCCCGTCGCCGCCGGCCGCGATCACGACGTCGGCGCCCGCGGCGAGGGCCTCCTTCGTCTGACCGGCCCCGGGGTCCTCGACGGAGGTCTCGTACCAGAGCGTCTCCTCCCAGCCGGCGGCCTCCTCGGCGCGCTTCACAGCGGCCTTCACCGACTCCAGGTCGACCTTGACGGGGTTGTAGACGAGCGCGGCACGGCGGCGCTCAGGCATCGTCGCGGCTCTCGTCGAGCTCGTCGCCGTTCTCGTCGACACGGCCCGGTCGCACGGCGGCGTCCTCGCGGATGTCGATGCGGGTGTCGCCGGCCTCGGTGGTGGAGACCTCGATGCGCGGGGCCGCGTCGGCCTCCGTCGCCTTCGGGGCGCTGGTCAGCTGGTCGTGGCGGTCGTCCGCGCTCTGGTCGGTCATGCCTGGACGGTAGCAGCGGGCGATCCGCGCACGCGCGGGCTTGCGTCAGCGGCTGCGTGCCGCCTGAAGACCCCAGAGCACGAGCGGGATCTGGAGCGGGAGGCGCAGCAGCGTGATCACCCGGGTCCGAGGCCGACGGGCGTCCCGCGCCATCTGCACGTTGCCGGGGAGGACGGCGGCCATCAGGGCGGCGGAGGCGAGACCGCCGGCCGCGCGGCTCCGCGGGTGCAGCGTCGCGGCCGCGCAGACCAGCTCCGCCGCTCCCGAGACGAGGACCCATCCGCGCGCCGAGCCGGGCATCCCTCGCGGGACCACCGCGTCGAAGGTCCGCGGGTGCACCAGGTGGACGACTCCCGAGACCGCCATCGCCGACACGAGCACGAGCGGGCCCGCGCCCAGGCGGCTCATCGGCCCTCCGCCCCGCGCTCGAGCGGAGCGACGTGGTCGAGGATCCGGCGCCACTCGCGCACGAGCGCCAGCCGGCCGGCTCCGTCGACCGTCACGGTGCGCGCCCGCGCGAGGCGGCCGCGGTACCAGCGGCCGTCCTCGGCGCTCGCCGCCGGGTCCGCGTCGCCGTGGACCAGGAGCGTCTCGGCGGTCACCCGGTCGAGGTCGTCGGCCCAGGAGCCGTCGCGGAGCGCCGCGAGGTCGGTCGCGGCGCCGCTCGGGCCCTGCCGCCAGCCCTCGGCGAGCATCCGCTCCAGCCGGTTGCGCAGTCCGCCGTGGGTGGCGAGCACCGGGTCGTCGGAGTCGATCCCGAGCGCGTCCAGGCCCGGCTGCGTCTGCGGGAGGGCGGCGGCGATCGCGTCGGCGTCCTCCCCGCGGAGGGTCTCGCGCCGCTCCCACGCGCTGGTGGGGTGCACGATCACGCCGGCCTGCGGGGGCGCGGGGGTGCCGACCAGCGCGAGGCGGTCCACGAGGTCGGGGTGCCGGGCCGCGAGCGAGAGCGCGAACGCGCCGCCGGAGCCCCAGCCGACCACGCCGACGCTGCCGAAGCGGGCGCCCTCGACCATGCGGGCGGTGCGCTCGGAGCGGCGCAGGTACTCGGCGAGGTCGTCCGCGCGGTCCTCGACGCGGCCGTGAGCGGCGTCGACCGGGTCCGAGGCGCCGTAGCCGGGGCGGTCGAGGATCAGCAGGTGCAGGCCCCACGGACCGGTGACGGTCGGGTCGGGGTCGAAGCCGCCCGCTCCGGGAGTGGGGTGGCAGAACACCACCAGCCGGTCGGCGACGGGATCGCCCGCCGCCGAGACGCCCATCCCGCGGCCGGACCGCAGCTCGAAACGGTGGTTCGCCATGTCGCCTCCCGGGTGCGCCGAGGGTCGGCGCGTCGCCCCCAGTCAAGCGGAGACGGCGGCCCGCGCGCTGGGCCTTGTGCCGGAGCGGGAGCAGTCGGACGCGTCCGGAGCGGGCGTGCTCGATGCGGGTGGTGCGACCGTCGTCAACCCCGGTGACGCGCCCTCCGCCGTCCGGTGGACTGGACGGTCCCTCGAGGAAGGACCACCCGTGATCCGCACAGCACTGCCCGCGACCGTCGACGACGTGGAGCTCGACCCGGTCGGCGACGACGGCTGGCGGGTCCGCGCCCGCACCGAGGACCCGCGGGAGCCGGAGGCCGTGCTCGGCTTCATCACGCCGGTCGACGGCGGCTTCGAGGCGCACCGCCTCGGGCTGCCGCAGGAGGACGTGACCTGCCCGTCGCTCGAGGACGCCCTTGCGAGGTACGTCGCCGAGGAGCCGCTGCCCGCGTGGATCCGCACCGCCCGGAGGGAACCGCGCACCGGCTTCCTCGGCGAGCGGGAGGTCGTGGTCGGCACCCCCGAGGCCGAGGGGGCGGGCCTCCTGGTCGTGCACGTCGACGGCGAGCTCGCCGGGCACGTCGTCGCGACCACCCCGATCGCCTTCGTCGCCGAGCGCGGCGACCTCCCGCCCCTCGTCGTCGAGTCGATGGACGGGCTCCTCGCGCTCGTCTCGGGACTGCGCCGGTAACCCCTGACCCCCGCGGAGGTCGACCCCCGTGGCAGGCGGCCGGCGGCCGCCCAGCGTGCTGGGAGCGGGTCGGCACCGGCTCCGTTCCGTGCTGCCGCGGATGATCGAGCAGGGGCGGGGCAGCGTGATCACCACTTCCTCCGTCGCCGGGCTCGACGGCGCCCCGGGCCTCAGCCCCTCCGTCGCCTCGAAGCGCGGGGTCGCCGGGCTCACCAGGAGCGCGGCCCTCGAGGTCGCGGGCACCGGCGTCCGGGTCGACTCGGTCCACCCGTCGCCCGTGAACACCCGGATGATGCGCTCGATCGAGGCGGGAGCCGGCGTCGCCGACGCACCGTCCGTTCACCCGATGTCCACGTGACGCCGCGGAGGAGGGGAGCGAGGATGGGGGCGTGTCCCGTCGCCTCCTCCTCCCCGTCGCCGGCGTCCTCGCCGCGGCCCTCGCCGCCGGCGGGCTGACGCTCCTCGTCTGGACGATCGACGAGACGCCGTTCGCACGGCCCGACGCCGGCTTCGACCGTCTGACGAGCGAGGTCGCCGCGGTGCCCGGAGTCTCCCTCGATGGCGCCGAGCGCTGGGTCGAGGCGCCGGCGTTCGGCCCGCCGACCTCCTGGGTCGGGGTCGCGGTCGAGGAGCCGGCGCTCGCCGACGCCCTCGCGACGGCCTGCGCGACCGAGTACGCGGATCCGGTGCTGTGGTCGTTCCGGGCGACGTCCGCAGGCGGGAACACCCTCTCCTTCGCGGGCGCGGAGGAGCCGACCGCCGCGTGCCCCGCTCCCGCTGTCGACGCGTCGGCCCTGCTCGAGCGGATCGACGGCCTCGGCCGCGGCCTGGAGCTGCACGCGTCGCTCCGCGAGGGGGCCTTCGCCCTCGACTCCTTCGAGGACGTCTCCGGCGGGCTGCCCGCGCTGCTCCCGATCGTCCGCGCGGCGGAGGACCTGCGGGACGCTGCGGGCGCGGAGCGGGGCGCCCCGGTCGAGATCTCCGGTCCCTGGGCCGCGATCACCGTCGGTCCCGGCGAGCAGGAGCGGACCGCCGCGCTGCTCACGACCCTCGTCGAGGAGCACGGCGTCACCGCCTACTGGGCGACCGAGGACGGCCTGCGGATCGTCGCGCCCGACGGCGGGCACGCCGCGATCGAGGCCGCCGTGCGCGACTCCGGGCTGCCGGTGGCCGACCGGTCCCTGCGCTTCGAGGCCGACGAGTCCTGACGCCGGGCGGCCGTGAACGGGTGCGGCCTGGCTCAGACCTCGGTGGCGGGTGCTCGACGGGCTCCCCGGCTCACGACGGGAGGCACCTCCAAGACGGGGACTGCACGCTTCATGAACCGGTCGAAGTCCGGAACAGTGAACGCGGCGTACCCGTGCTCGGGAGTGAACAGGAGCCATATCCCGATCAGCTCCGCGCGGACCGATCCGAGCTGAGTGGACGCGCGCTCCAGAAGCGCCGCGACGTCGCCCGCTTTCTGGGGCTCTGGTCCGAGCTCCGCCATGGCTCGCATGTACGCGGTCTGAAGTGGACTCGCCCGATCGAGTCGCACGCGGAAGAAGGAGCTGTCCAGCTTCGCCTCCTAGGCCTCCCTCGCCAATTCGACGTCCTCCCGGTGGATGCGATCGTTCTCAGCCACCGTCCAGACCTGGTAGCCCCGTTCCTGGATGAAAGAGGGGTATCCGCTCGTGATCTCGACTGCGAGCTCAACAGCGTCGTCGTCGTAGACCGCGCCCTCGGCCGCTGCCGGCTCTCGGAGAGCCGCTACCGCTTCGTCGTGATCGAGCGAGTCGATCCGCGGAAAGGTGAAGAGCCGCTCGGCGTACGATCTCGCATCGCCGACCAGCTCGGCGATCTGCGGAGGACCGGCACCGACGAACGTGACGGGGAGGCTCCGCTGCACGGTCTTGTGGATGGCTTGGATGAGCGCTTAGAGCTGCGGTGAGTCGAGGAACTGGACCTCGTCGATGAGCACGACGATCCCCTCGCCCTGCTCGGCCGCCGCTTCACCCACGGCGACGAGGACGTCCGTCAGGTCCAGTCCGAGATCCCGATGATCGGCCACCCCTTCTGCCGGCGGTACACCCCATCCGATGGACCACACGCCGTCCGCTCCGACAGACACCGCGAAGGCGCTCAAGACCGCGGCGGCGTGCCTCCCGCGGTCGGTCCATCTCGCGCCGGGGGACAGGCGGAGGAGTGCCGCCTTGAGCTGGGATGCCAGCACCTGGCGGAACCGGCCCTTGTCGTGCTTGACCGCCTCGAACTCGATCACTTCCCCGTTCTCCTCCTGGGCGATCGTCCGGAAGCTGTTGAGAAGGACCGTCTTTCCGACGCCCCGCAGACCCGTGATGGTCATCGACTGGTTCGTGCGGCCCCGTCGCAGGCGCGTCAGCAGCGTGCGGAACGCCTGGGTCTGCTCGTCTCTGCCGATGAGGATCTCCGGTCGCGCTCCCGCGTTCGGCGTGTAGGGATTGTCGACGGCATCCATACGGGCCGGTTCAGGAGTCTTACTGTGCTTTATCCAGATCGAGTGAAGCGCAGTAAAGCCATCGAACGGCGCCCGTCACGCGCGCCAGGCCGCCAGCTCCTCCGCAGCCGCCAGGACGCGGTGGGTCGGCGAGAGGTCGAGGACGCGCGCGCCTGAGCGCCTGCGAGGCCCGGATCCCGCCTCCTGGACCCGCGACCCAGGGAACGCTGGCAGGATGTACGGGACGGTCGGTGCGCGAGAGCGCGCCGCACGGACGGCACCGCCCGCTGAGAGCGGCCCCGCCCGGCCCCGTCCCGCACACCTCCACCCGCTCCCGACAGCGCTCACAGCGCCGGAGCGACACATCACCGCGGCCCGACCGGGCGCGCGGTCGGACCCTGCGCCGCGCGCCCGCGTCCAGCCACTCCCTCCCGGAAGAACCGCATGAGAAACGCCAGAACCGCCAAGCCCGCCCGCCACCACCTCGAGCTCCCCAAGCCCAAGCCCCTCGAGAAGGGCGCCATGCGGATCACCCCGCTCGGCGGCCTCGGCGAGATCGGCCGCAACATGACCGTCTTCGAGCACAAGGGCAAGCTGCTCATCGTCGACTGCGGCGTCCTCTTCCCCGAGGAGAACCAGCCCGGCATCGACGTGATCCTCCCCGACTTCGCCGCGATCCGCTCGCGCCTGAAGGACATCGAGGCCATCGTCCTCACCCACGGCCACGAGGACCACATCGGCGGCGTGCCCTACCTCCTCAAGGAGCGCGGCGACATCCCGATCATCGCCTCGACCTTCACCCTCGCGCTGATCAGCGCGAAGCTGCAGGAGCACCGCATCACGCCGCGCACGCGCCCGGTGAAGGAGGGCGACCGGATCGACGCCGGCGTCTTCGACCTCGAGTTCCTCGCCGTGAACCACTCCATCCCGGACGGGCTCGCCGTCGCGATCCGCACCGAGGCCGGCCTCGTGCTGCACACGGGCGACTTCAAGATGGACCAGTTCCCGCTCGACGGGCGCACCACCGACCTCCCCGGCTTCGCGCGCCTCGGCGACGAGGGAGTCGACCTGTTCCTGGTCGACTCCACGAACGCCGACGTCCCCGGCTTCGCGATCTCGGAGGGTGACCTCGCCCCCGCGATCGACCAGGTGTTCCGCACCGCGCCGCGCCGCATCGTCGTGTCCAGCTTCGCGAGCCACGTGCACCGCATCCAGCAGGTCCTCGACGCCGCGCAGCGCCACGGCCGCAAGGTCGCCTTCGTCGGCCGCTCGATGGTCCGCAACATGGGCATCGCCGCCGACCTGGGCTACCTCAAGATCCCGGCCGGCCTCGTCGTCGACATGAAGGTGCTCGAGAAGCTCCCCGCGACCGAGATCGTGATGATCTGCACCGGTTCGCAGGGCGAGCCGATGGCGGCGCTCTCGCGCATGGCCAACAAGGACCACATCATCGACATCGGCCCCGGCGACACCGTGCTGCTGGCCAGCTCGCTGATCCCCGGCAACGAGAACGCGATCTACCGGATCATCAACGCCTTCACCCGCTGGGGCGCCACGGTCGTGCACAAGGGCAACGCCAAGGTGCACGTCTCGGGTCACGCCAGCGCGGGCGAGCTCGCCTACTGCTACAACATCCTCCGCCCCACCGCGGTGCTCCCCGTGCACGGCGAGTGGCGCCACCTCACCGCGAACGCGGCGATCGCGACCCGCACCGGGATCGACGAGAAGGACGTCTTCGTCATCGAGGACGGCGTCTCGATCGACCTGGTGAAGGGCCGCTCGCGCATCAGCGGGCGCATCCCGGCCGACCAGATCCTGGTCGACGGCACCACGATGGGCGTCGCCACCGAGGACGCGATGAACGACCGCATCGTCCTCGCCGAGGAGGGGGCCATCACGGTCCTCGCCATCGCCGACCTCGACCGCGGCACGCTCGGCGAGCCGGTCGAGTTCTTCACCCGCGGCTTCGTCGAGGAGCCGGGCTGGAAGGCCAATGCGAGCAAGGCGATCGACGACGCCGTCCTGCAGGCCGCGGGCAAGCCGGTCGAGCTCGAGGCCATGGAGGCGCTGATCACGCGCACCCTCGGCCGCTGGCTGACCCGCCGCCACCGCCGGAACCCGGTCATCACCACCATCGTCGTCGAGGAGTAGGCGCCTTCCACGCCGGCCTCCGCCTCCGCTACCCCCTGCCCCGCGAGGCGCGGGCGGAGCAGAGTGGGAGGGTCGGCAGGTCGCCGACGCGAAGGGAGAGCGCCATGAGCACCGACCGCACCACGGGTGAGGACACCGAGAAGACCGAGGACCTCCCCGACGGCACCGGGACGGACACCTCCTCCGGTGGCGGCGACACCGACACCGTCTCCGGCGGCGAGCCGGACGAGCCCGCCGAGTAGGGCCGTGAACGACGAAGGGCGGGACCGCGAGGTCCCGCCCTTCGTCGATCCGCCGATCAGATCAGCGGGCCGTCGCTCTCGCTCGAGCGGCGGGTGACCTGCTCGCCGCTGGCCGGGTCGACGGCCGAGCGCGTGGTCGAGACGGCCTGGCGGCGGCGCGTCAGCAGGACCAGCCCGAGGATCAGGCCGACCGCTCCGGCCGCCATGAGGATGTAGCCGACCAGCCTCAGGTCGATCCCGGACACCTGCACGTCCACCGCGAAGGCGAGGACCGCGCCGACGACGAGGAGGAAGATCCCTGCTCCGATGCTCATTGCGTGCTCCTTCTGACTGCCGCCGGAGCGCGCGCGGGAAGCGCGCAGGGGCACCGGCGATCGCCCCACGGTAGACCCCGGGTCCGGCGGCCCCCAGGCCTTCCGGCGGGAGCCTCCGGGGGTGTAGGGCGGTGCGGGTCAGCGGTCGGAGACGCGGAGCATCACGCGGGTGCGGTCGGAGCGGGTGACCAGGCCCTCGATCAGGAGGAACACGCGGTACTCGAGCCGGTACTTCGCCAGGAACACGCGGCCCAGGCGCTCGACCTCGCCGGGGTCGGCGTCGATCTCCGCGGCGGCCTCGACCGGCACCGCGTAGTCGGAGACGCGGCCGCGGCGGTCGCACGGGACGAGGGTCACCCGCGCGTCGTTGCGGAGGCGCTTCACCTTGCCGCTGCGGCGGGGAGTGGTGACGATCAGCTCGTCGCCGTCGCGGGCGATCCAGACCGGGGTCGAGACGGCGTCCCCGGACTTCCGGAACGTGGTGAGCGAGACGAAGCGCTCGTCGGCGAGAGCGGTGAGGTCCTGGGAGAGGGGCATGTCCGAAGTAGAGCGGCCGGGAGCGGTCACCGCAAGCCTCCGTGGCACCTCGATCCGCCCCCGTAGGGTGGAGTGATGACCGACGCGACGCCTCTGATCGGCCCGACCGAGGCGCCCGATCTGCACGTGATGACCTACAACATCCGCCGGCGGATGCCGCGCCTCACCTCCCGCGCCGTCGACCAGTGGGACCGGCGCCGCCCGCTCGTCCAGCGGGTGCTGGAGCAGGAGCGCCCCTCGATCCTCGCCGTGCAGGAGGCGCTGCCGGACCAGTCGGCCGCCGTGCACGAGGCGCTGGGCTCCTCCTTCGAGGCGATGGGCTTCGGCCGGGACGCGGACCGCGGCGGCGAGCGCGTGATGCTCTTCGTCGACCGCAGCCGCTACGCCGTCCGGCACTGGACCCAGATCGCCCTCTCGGACACCCCGGACGTCGCCGGCTCGCGCAGCTGGGGCAACCGCATCCCGCGCACCGCCGTGATCGCGGAGCTGACCGATCACGCGACCAGCCGCGAGCTCACCGTGGTCTCGACCCACTTCGACCACATCTCGCGGCGCTCGCGCCAGCGCTCCGCCGAGCTGATCGCCCGCCGCGTCCTCGAGCTCGGACGCCCCGCGATCGTGATGGGCGACACCAACACCGACGTCGACACCGTCCCCTACCGGACGATCCTCGAGGAGGGCCGCCTCGCGGACGCGTGGGAGACGGCGGAGAAGCACCTCACCCACTCGTGGAGCACCTTCTCGAACTACCGCCCGCCGGCGCCGGGCAAGCGGATCGACTGGCTGCTCGTCAGCGAGGGCGCGTTCGAGGTCGTCTCCGCGGGGATCAACGCCGTCCGCTACGGGGGAGCGGCGCCCTCCGACCACGAGCCGGTCCAGGCCGTGCTGCGCTTCACGAACCCGTGAGCGGCTCCGCCCTCGTCGAGACCTTCTTGGTGCCCCCGCGCACCCGCGGGGAGTGGACGGCCGACGGCATCCGCGCGATCGGGGCGGCGAGCATCGTGGCGGCCGCGATCGGCTGGGACCTGGTCGACGTGGCGGTGCTCGCGCTCGCGGCGATCGGGCTGGTGCTGCCGCGCTTCCTCGGCATCCGTCCGGCGCTCGACGCCCTCTTCGGGCTCGCGCTGCTCGTGGCGTCCTGGAGCAGCGTCCTCGGCCTCTACGAGGCCTGGCCGCAGTGGGACCTGGTCGTGCACTGCGTGCTCAACGGGCTGATCGCCGCGGTGGCCTACATCGTCGCCGCGCGGGCCGGAGTCGTGCCTGCCGTCGCGGGCGATCGCGGGCCGCTGCTCCCGGCGGTCGTGCTCTGCGCCTGCTTCGGGACGACGGCGGGTGTCCTGTGGGAGTGGGGCGAGTGGGCGGGGCACCGCTTCATCGACTCCTCGATCTTCGTCGGCTACGAGGACACGCTCGGCGACCTCGCCGCAGGTGCGCTGGGCTCGATCCTCGCCGGCGCGCTGATGCGCTTCTGGTCCGCGAAGTCCCGGGTGGTCGGACCGGGCGCCTCGCGCGGCGTCGGAGGTGCGGCGTAGCCTGTCCCGCATGTGCGGCCGCTTCGCGATGGACTCCGAGACCGATGAGCTGATCCGCGAGTTCGTCGCCGCGGGCGGGCGCGCCGAGGACTGGGCGCCCGACTACAGCGTCGCTCCCACCGACGTCGCGCCGATCGTCCGCGAGCGGCTCCACGACGGCGAGCGGGAGCGCGAGCTGGAGCTCGCGTCCTGGGGCTTCACCCCGTCCTGGTCGAAGGGCAGGGGGCCCTCGCCGATCAACGCGCGCCTCGAGTCGGTCGCGACGAACGGCCTGTTCCGCGGGGCGTTCGCCAAGCAGCGCGCGATCGTCCCGATGCGCGGGTACTACGAGTGGGAGACCCGCGCCGACGGCAAGCAGCCCTGGTTCCTGCAGGGCGAGGAGCCGATCCTCGCCGCGGCCGGCCTCTACACGGCCCGCAAGGAGGGCGACGACTGGCGCGTCTCCTTCACGATCATCACCCGCGAGGCGCGCGACGCCTCCGGCGAAGTGCACGACCGGATGCCCGTGTTCCTCACGCCCGACGTGCGCGACGCCTGGCTCGACCCGGCTCCGCTCGCCTCCGCCGAGGAGATGCTCGCCACCCTCGACCGGGCGTCCGTCGCGATGGCCTCGACCGTCACGGCCCACCCGGTCGACCGCCGCGTGAACAACTCCCGCACCGTCGACCGCCGCGACCCGGGCCTGCTGACGCCGGTCGCCTGAGGCCGTTCGCTCGGAAGGCGCGGGACGATCCGCGCGATCTGCGGAACCCCCCGGGCGAGGGCGGACGACGGGTGGTGGGTGGACCGGAGAGCACGGGAGGGGCGGAGCCGCGGCCCCGCCCCTCCCGGGCGTCCTACTTCGTGCCGGCGTGACCCGGGAACGGCTTGCCGTTCAGCGAGACCTCGTCGGGGTCGACCTCGACGTCGCCCACGTCGTCCGGGCCGCCCGTGCCGGGCACGGCCTTCACCTCGGCCGAGCCGGAGACCTCGGTGCGGCTCTCCGCCGGATCCGAGTCCTGCTTGGCCTCGGTCTCGCGCTCGCTGCCGGGCGACTCCGAGATGTCCTTCTCGATGGTCTCGCTCTCGGAGGAGGTGGCGGGAGCCGCCCCGTCCGGCTTGCCGATGGTCGAGCCCTGGTCGTCCTGCTCCGTGCGGTCCTGGTCCATGTCGTCGCCTTTCGTCGGGACCTCCGACGCTACGTCGGGGCGCGCGCGGGGGCACCCGCTTGACAGCCCGGCCGGGGGAGGGCGGCGTGCAGGGTCGACGTACTACCCTGGGTCGACGGTCGCACCGGGGGGCGCGGCACACCCGCCGCCGACCGCGAGGAGGACCCGTGGCATCCCACCGGACAGGCGACACCCGCATCGTCGGGACGACGGTCGACGGCCGGTACACGATCGAGGAGCTCATCGGCCGCGGCGGCATGGCCACGGTCTACCGGGCGAGAGACGGCGTCCTCGGCCGCTCCGTCGCGCTGAAGATGTTCGCCCCCGGCATCGACGACGCCCAGGACCTGCAGCGCAAGGCGTCCGAGATCCGGCTGCTCGCGGCGCTCAACCACCCCGCCCTCGTCACCCTCTACGACGCGCACGACGGCGGCGACGACACCAACGGCCAGGCCTACATGGTGATGGAGCTCGCCGAGGGCCCGAGCCTGTCCGAGCGGCTCGCCGAGGGCCCGGTCGCGCCGAACGACGTCGCCTCGATGGCGGGCGACCTCGGCGAGGCCCTGCACACGGTCCACGCGGCCGGAGTCGTGCACCGCGACGTGAAGCCGTCGAACGTGCTGCTCGTCCCGAGCCCGCTGACCAGCCGCGAGTTCCGCCCGAAGCTGGCCGACTTCGGCATCGCCTCCCTCATCGACGCGACGCGGATCACCGCGCCCGGCACCCTCATCGGCACCGCCGCCTACCTCAGCCCCGAGCAGGCGCACGGCGACCCGGTCACCTCGGCGAGCGACATCTACTCCCTCGGCCTGGTGCTCCTGGAGTCGCTGACCGGCCGCCGCCCGTTCACGGGCTCGGCGATCGAGGTCACGCTCGCCCGCCTGCTCCGCGACCCCGAGGTCTCGGAGTCGCTCGGCAGCGGCTGGACCTCGCTCCTGACCTCGATGACGCGGCGCGAGCCCGGCGAGCGTCCCGCCGCGCTGCAGGTGGCGGAGTCGGCACGCCGCCTGATCGATCCGCGGCGCGACTCCCCGCCGGCGGCCATCGTCGTCCCCGACGTCCCCGCCACCCGGGTGATGTCGACGGAGCCGCTCGCCGAGACCGAGCCGATCACGCGGACGGAGGCGCTCGACCCGACCCGCCGGCTCGCGGCCGACGCCTACCCGGCCACGGAGGCGATCGCTCCGACGCAGCGCGTCACCGCGACCGAGCGGATCGCTCCGGCACCGCGGATCGCTCCGGCACCGCAGACCGCTCCGGCGCCGCGCACGGCTCCGCTCCGCCCCGCGGCCGCCCCTCCGCAGCGCCGCGGCCCGAGCCCGTGGCTGATCGTGCTGGTGCTCGCGCTGGTCGCGGTCGCCGTCGGGCTCGCGATCATCCTGATCGACGGTCCCCAGTCGCCTCTGCCGCAGGTGGACGGCGAGCTGGGCGACCACCTCCGTCAGCTGCGCGAGAGCATCCGCTCGTGAGGGGCCTCAGACTGCGCGCCGCCGGCGCCGTGCTCGCCTCGGTCCTGCTGCTGAGCGGATGCTCCTCCGCGCCGCAGGGCATCGATGAGGGCACCGCCCAGACCCTCGACGACGCGGTGGTGGCCGTCGCCGAGAAGGCCTCGGCCGACGACTACCAGGGCGCTCTCACCGAGCTCGCCTCGCTGCAGTCGGCGCTCGACGCCGCGCTCGCCGAGGACTCCGTCAGCTCCGACCGCGCAGCGACGGTGCAGGCGCAGGTCGACGTCGTCCGCGCCGACCTCGAGGCCCTGATCGCGGGAGCCCCGGAGCCGGCTCCGGCCGAGACGACCGCCCCGGCTCCCGAGGAGACGACCCCGGTCGAGGAGGAGCCGGAGGACACGCCGGCCCCCGTCGAGACCGAGGACGACCCCGCCCCCTCGCCCGAGGAGTCGGAGCCGGAGGAGACGCCGACCGAGCCGGAGGAGCCCGCGGAGGAGACCCCGGCCGCTCCCGGCGACGACGCTCCGGGGAACAGCGGCGACGCTCCGGGGAACAGCGGGGACGCTCCGGGGAACAGCGGCGACGCACCCGGCAACAGCGGGAACGCTCCCGGCAACGGCAACGGCAACGGCAACGGCAACGGCAACGGCAACGGCCCGGGCGCTCGCGGTGCGGCGACCGGCGTCGGCGCCCCCGCGGGCAGCGGTGCCGCACCCGGGGCCGCGAAGGGCCCCGGCGGCCGCTAGAGCGCTATTCCTGGGTCGAGAGCACGGCGAACGCGGCGTCGAGCTCGACGTCCACGTCCGTGCCGTCCTCGCGGGTGACCTCCACCTCGAAGGCGTGGTCGGCGTCGTCGCTGCGCTCGGCCTCGGTGACGGTCCCGGAGCCGACGGCGCCCAGCGCCGCCTCGCTCGCGCGGGCGAGGTCGTCGCCGGTGAGGTCGTCCGGGTCCACGGCGGCGGCGGTCGGGTCGCCGGCAGGCACGCCGTCGTCGTCGGAGCCGGCCTGGAGGGCGCGGTCGTCGGGGTCGACGGACAGGACGGCGAAGGAGTCGTCGAGGCGCACCTCGTACTCGAGGCCGGCGCGGTCGGTCAGGTCCAGCTCGTAGCCGGTGGCGCCGTCGTCGTCGCGCTCGGCCGAGGTGACGGTCCCGCCGCCGATCTCGGCGAGCGCTGCCTCGCTCGCGCGGTCCAGGTCGCTGCCGATGAGGGAGTCGGATCCCTCGAAGCCGTCGGTCGCGGCGTAGGCGATGCCCGTCCCGGCTCCGATCAGCACGACCGCTCCGGCGATCCCGGCGATGATCTTCGTCTTCTTCTGCACGATGGCTCCGTCCCGGCGCCGCTCGTCGACGCCTCCAGCACTCTCGCGGTCGGGCGCTGAAGCGAGCCTGAAGCGCCCGCTCAGCGGACGAGCGGCACCCGTACCTCGACCCGGGCGCCGCCCAGCGCCGAGTCGCCGACGACGACCCGTCCGCCGTGGGCCCGGGCGATCCCGGCGACGATCGCCAGGCCGAGGCCCGAGCCTCCGGCGTCGCGCGCCCGGCCCTCGTCGAGGCGAACGAAGCGCTCGAGCACCCGCTCGCGCTCCGCCGCCGGGATCCCCGGCCCGTCGTCGTCCACCGCGAGCACCGCCTCCGCTCCGTCGATCCGGGTCGAGAGCGCCAGCTGCGAGGAGCGGTGCCGCACCGCGTTGTCGACCAGGTTCCGCAGCGCCCGCGAGAGCAGGGCCTCGTCGGCCACCGCCTGCACGGGCGAGATCCCGCTCGCGTCGACCCGGGCTCCGGAGTCGCGCAGGCGCCGCACCTCGCCGAGGGCGAGGTCGTCGAGGTCCACGGGAGCCGCCGCCACGGCCAGGCGCGCCTCGTCCGCCCGGGCGAGCAGCAGCAGGCCCTCGATCAGCCCGCCGAGCCGCACCGACTCCTCCGCGACCGTCCTCGCCAGCCGGGCGGAGTCGAGCCGGTCCGGGTGCGCGAGCGCCACCTCCGCGGACTGACGCAGCGCCGCGACGGGGGAGCGCAGCTCGTGCGAGGCGTCCGAGACGAAGCGCCGCTGCCGCTCCTGCCCGCTCTGCAGCCGATCGAGCATCCGGTTGAGGGTGTGCGCCAGCCGGTCGACCTCGTCGCCGGAGCCGGGAGCGGCGATCCGGCGGTCCAGGGCGGAGGAGGTGACCGCCTCGGCCTCCGCGCGCATCCGCTCCACGGGGCGCAGCGCCCGGCCGACGACGACGGCGCACACCACCGCCACCAGCGCGATCAGCAGTGGGACGGCGACCGCGAGCAGCCCGATCGTCGTGGACACCGCCTCCTCGCGGCCCTCGTCGGGCACGCCGACCACGACGAGGGAGTCGTCGTCGAGCTCGCGGGCGGCGACCACCACCGCCCCCTCGTCGTCCACGTCGACCGTGACCGGGTCGTCGCTCTCGGCCAGCGCGAGCGGAGGGAGGTCCTCCGCGTCCTCGCCCGCGGCGGTCACCCGCCCGTCGACCACGAGCTGGACCAGTCCCTCCGAGCCGCGGACGGCCTCCGGGCCGCCCTGCTCGACCAGCGCCGCGACCCGCTCCGCCTCGGCGTCGGCGGCGGAGGCGGCGCTCGAGGCGAGCACGGAGGAGAGGACCAGGACGAAGAGCACGCTCCCGAGGAGCGCGGCGGCGGCCACCACGGCGGTCGCGGCCGCGGTGATGCGGGTCCGCAGGCTCCGGCGGCTCACCCGGCCACCAGCGTGTAGCCCGCCCCGCGCCGGGTGCGGAGGGTGTCGCGGCCGAAGGGCCGGTCGATCTTGTTGCGCAGGGTGCGGACGTAGACCTCGACGATGTTCGGGTCGCCGTCGTAGTCGAAGTCCCAGACGGCTCCGAGGACGTCGCGTTTGGAGACGACCTCGCCCGCCCGCGAGACGAAGTACTCGAGGACGCTGAACTCGCGCGCGGTCAGCGGCACGGCGACTCCGCCCCGCTCGACGGTCCGGGACGCCGGATCCAGCACGAGATCGCCGACGACGCGCACCGTGGGCCGCTCGGCGGCTCCGCGGCGGATGAGGGCGCGCAGCCGCGCGACGAGCACCGGGAACGAGAACGGCTTGGTGAGGTAGTCGTCGGCGCCGGTGTCGAGGGCCTCGACCTGGTCGAGGTCGCCGTCCTTCGCGGTGAGCATCAGGATCGGGGTCCAGTCCTCGGCGGCGCGCAGCCGCTCGCAGACGCGGAAGCCGCTGACGTCCGGGAGCATCAGGTCGAGGACGATGGCGGCGTAGTCGGCCTCCTGCGCGTACCAGAGGGCGTCGGTGCCGGTGGTGGCGGTGTCCACGGCGAAGCCCTCGGCCTCCAGGCCCGTCTCGAGGGCGCGGAGCAGGTTGATCTCGTCGTCGACGACCAGGATGCGGATGGCGGCCTCCCCGGGCTCGGCGCGCGGGGCCCCGCGCGAGCCCAGGCTAGCCGCGGCCCCGCTGAAGCCCGCCTGAAGGGCCGGCGGACCACCGCGTCCCGCCGAGGCGCCGGCTCCCCGCCGGGACACCGGCCGGAGCGCGGTGTCCCGGCGGGACGCGCGGCGCCCGGGCGCGGGTCACTCGTCGCGGTCGGTGTACTCGCCCTCGCCCTCGGCGGAGGTGCCCGCGGCGCTGGTGTCGACGTAGCTGCCCTTGTCGGCGGTGCTCTGCTCGTTGACCGAGGTGTCGACGTAGCTGCCCTCGGCCTCGCCGGCGGTGTGCGAGACGCCCTCCGTCGAGGTGTACTCGCCGCCTTCGGTGTCCTCGGTGCTCGTGCCCTCGGCGACGTGACGGCCGTGGCCGGCGGTGTGCTCGTCGTGACCCTCGTGGTGGTCGTGGTGCTCGTGACCCTCGTGGTGCTCGTTGTCGTGGTCGTGGTGGGCCATGGCGGCCTCCTCGCTTCGTCGCGTCGGTGCGCGGTCGGATCCGCCGCGCTCGCTCCGAGACTTCTGCATCGGGGGCGGGGGTGCAAGACGTGGCGGCTGCACATCCGTGCCGCGCAACTCCTACCGGCGCCGGATCCGTCCGCCTAGCCTCCGAGGATGAGCAGACCCCCTCGCACCCGCTGGAGCGTCATCGGCCAGCTCGGCCCTGCCTTCGACGACGGCGGTCCGATGCTGCTGGTCGAGGCCCGATCGGCGTTCGGGCGCCGCCCGATGCACCGCGCCAAGGCGCAGCTGCTGCTGTCGGCGCTCCGCCACCGCGCCCGCGAGCTCGGGGACCGCGCCGAGTACGTCCGCTCCGAGACCTTCGGCGAGGCCCTCGCCGGGCGCGACGACCTCGAGGTGATCGACCCGCCGACCCGCGGCGGCCGCCGCCTCGCCCGCAGGCTCGGCATGAGCGTCCTGCCCAGCCGCGGCTTCATCACGGCCGAGGAGGACTTCCGCGAGTGGGCGCTCTCCCGCTCGGGCAAGCGCCTGCTGCTGGAGGACTTCTACCGGTGGAGCCGCGAGCGCACCGGCGTGCTGATGCGCGGCGACCAGCCCGAGGGCGGCCGCTGGAACTACGACCACGACAACCGCCAGCCTCCGCCCAAGGGCGCCTCCCGGCTCGGCCTGCCGGACCCGTGGTGGCCGGAGGAGGACGACATCGACGAGGAGGTGCGCGCCGACCTCGCGCGCTGGGAGGCCGAGGGGGCGGTCCGCCTGGTCGGCGCCGACGGTCCGCGCCGCTTCGCCGCGACGCCCGCCGAGGCAGAGGCGGCGCTCGCCGACTTCGTGTCGTCGCGGCTGGGCGACTTCGGGACCTACGAGGACGCGATGCTCTCGGGCGACTGGACGATGGCGCACTCGCTGCTCAGCGCCCCGATGAACCTCGGCGTGCTCGATCCGCGGACGGTCGTCGAGGCGGCCGAGGCGGAGTACGCCGCCGGGGGCGCGCCGATCGCGGCGACGGAGGGGTTCATCCGCCAGATCCTCGGCTGGCGCGACTACGTCTGGAACCTGTTCTGGCACCTCGGGCCGGAGTACCGGAACCGCAGCCGCGCGCTCGGCGCCTCCACGCCGCTGCCCGCCGGGCTGCTCGCGCTCGACCCGAGCGGCATCGAGGCGAACTGCCTGCACGAGACGCTCGACGACGTGCACCGGCACGGCTGGGCGCACCACATCCAGCGCCTGATGGTGCTCGGCAACTGGGGACTGCAGCGGGGGTGGGATCCGGCGGAGCTCAACGACTGGTTCGTGGACGTCTTCGTCGACGGCACGGAGTGGGTGATGCCGGCGAACGTGATCGGGATGTCCCAGCACGCCGACGGCGGCGTCGTCGCGACGAAGCCGTACGCCTCGGGCGGCGCCTACATCAACCGGATGTCCGACTACTGCGGCGGCTGCCGCTTCGACCCGAAGGTGCGCCTGGGCGAGAACGCCTGCCCGGTGACCGCCGGGTACTGGGCCTTCCTCGACCGGGCCGAGCCCGTTCTCCGCGGCAACCACCGGATGGCGCAGCCCCTCGCGGGCCTGCGCCGCCTCGCGGACCGCGAAGCGGTGGTCGACCAGGAGCGCCTGCGCGAGACGTACTGACGCGGGGCCGGCGGCGCGCCCGCCGCTACTCCGCGCGCACGAAGCGCGACACGGTGACCGCGACCGTCACCGCGGTCGTCCCCTCCACCGCCGCGAGCCGCGCGTCCAGCGCCTCGGGATCCACGTGGTGGGCACTCGGCCCCATCAGCACCTCGGCTCGCAGCTCGTCGACGCTCATGAGCACCGTCGTGTCCAGCTCGATGCGCTCCCCGAGCGCGAACCCCGCCAGCTGCTCGTCGAGCCGCTCCGCCTTGCCGGCGTCGATGCCCAGCATCCCGAACCGCTCGCGGATCTCGTGCAGGTGCCTCTCGCGCGGAGTGACGACGACGGCGACGCCGCCCGGACGGAGCACCCGCCGCATCTCCGGGGCGTTCCGCGGCGCGAAGACGGTGAGCAGCGCGTCGGCGGAGGCGTCGGCCAGCGGGAGGGGCTGCCAGAGGTCCGCGGTCGCGATCGCCGCCCGGGGGTGCGCGCGGGCGGCGCGGCGGGCGGCCGGGGCCGAGAGGTCCAGGCCCAGCCCGTCCGCCGCCGGATGCGCCTCGAGCACGGCCGCGAGGTACGCCCCGGTGCCGCAGCCCAGGTCGACCACGAGCCGTGCGCCGGCGGGGACGGCCGCGGCGACCGCGTCCTGGATCACCCGGTAGTGGCCGGAGCCGAGCAGGTCGGCGCGGGCCTGCACCATCGCCGCGGTGTCGCCCGAGGTCGCGTGCCTCCCGCGCAGGAGCGAGGCGTAGCCCTGGCGCGCGAGGTCGGAGCTGTGCCCGAGGGGGCAGCGGAGCGAGGAGGGGCGGGGCAGCGCATCGGGGGCGAGCGCGCCGCCGCAGACCGGGCAGGCGAGGGCGGGCAGCACCGTCGATCCGGGTCGGGCGGCCGGATCGAACGCGCTCACTCCGCTCCGGGCGCGCGCGCCCGCATGGCGGTGACCGCCGCGTTCAGCGTCGCGATGGTCGGCACCGCGAACAGCGCCCCGGCGAGCCCGGCCACCTCGAGCCCGGTCGCGACTCCGAGCACCACGGCGAGCGGATGCACCTTCACGGCGGTCCCGAGGATGAGCGGCTGCAGCACGTGCCCCTCGAGCAGGTGCACCAGGATCACGACGCCGACCATCACCAGCGCGGCGACGGGCCCGCTGAACAGCAGCGCGACCAGCGCGGCGAGCGCACCGGTCACGATCGCGCCGAGGATCGGGACGAACGAGCCGAGGAACACCACGATCGCGATCGGCACGACGAGCGGCAGCTGCAGCGCGAGCGCGCCGATGCCGATGCCGACGGCGTTGATCCCGGCGACGCCGAGCTGCGCGATCACGAACTGGCTGAGGGTCCGCCAGCCGGCGGCGCCGCCGCGCTCCATCGCCGGCCGGGCGCGGCGGGGGAGGAGGCGGAGGAACCAGTGCCAGATCCGGCGGCCGTCGAGGAGCAGGAAGATCAGCGAGAACAGGGTGAGGAGGGTTCCGGCGAAGACCTCGGCCAGCTGGGAGCCGACGGCGAGGGCCCCGGATGCGATCGTCGACGCCTGCGCGTCGGCCCAGTCGACCGCGCGCTGCGCCCAGTCCGAGAGCTGGACATCCGAGAACGACAGCGGCGGGCTCCGCAGCCACGCCTCGACGCCGTCGACCGCGTCGAGAGCGCGCTGCCCCACTCCGCTGAAGCCGGAGCGCGACTGCACGATCACCAGCCCGACGAGGCCGGTCAGCAGGAGGAGCATCAGGACGATCGAGACCAGGACCGCGAGCGGGCGGGGGAGCCGCAGGCGCTCGAGCCGGTTCCGCAGCGGGGTGAGGAGCGCGGTGAGCAGCAGCGCGATCAGCACCGGCACGACGATCACGGGCAGCAGCGAGACGAGGCGCACGAGGAGGTAGAGGAGCCCGGCGACGGCGAGGAAGCGCCACGACCAGGCGGCGGCGATCCGCATCCCGGTCGAGACGTCGCCCGAGGCGTCGTCCGGCGAGTCCGAGGGGGCCGGAGCCGTGACCGCAGCCGGGGGAGCGGCGGCCGCAGGCGGACTCGCCGCCGTGCCGTGCCGCTCGTCGCGCGCTCGCCGTCCCCGCATGACCCCTCCGATCCTCTCGCAGTGTACGGCGGAGCGGCCGTCCGGGACCGGGAGGGAGCCCGGGGGCGCCCCGCCTGGAGGGATCGGGGCGCCGGATGCGCCGGCAGCGGCTCGTCCGGAGGGCGGAACGCGCCGGATCGCGCCGTCTCCGCCCCGTTCCCCGCCTCGGCCGCGGGAGGCCGGTCCGCGCCGGTAGCGTTGCTCGGGTCGATGCCGAGCGAGGAGGGCGACGGATGCTGGAGGCGGTTCTCGCGATCGCCGCGTGGTGCGCGGGCGCGGTGCTCGTCGTCAGCGGCGCCCTGAAGCTCGGCCGCACGGAGCGGTTCCGGGCGAGCCTCGAGGCGCTCGGGGTCCCCCTCCTCCTCCGGCGCCGCGGCTGGTTCGCGGCCGCCTTCCCCGTCGTCGAGATCGCGCTGGGCGCCGCGGTGGTGCTGGCGCCCGCTCCGGCGCACCGTGCCGCCCTCGTGCCGGTGGCGCTCCTCGACGCCGTGTTCCTCGTCGTCGCCGTCCGCGCGGTCCGCGCGACGGAGGACGTCGACTGCGAGTGCTTCGGCGGGCTGGGCTCGGCACGGATGACCGGACGCACCGTCGCGAGGAACGCGGTGCTGCTCGCGCTCGCGGTCGCCGGGGCCCTCGGCGGGCTCGCTCCGGCCGCGCTGCTCGGCGGCGGCGGTGCCTCGGCGGCGGCGTCCGGGCTCGCCGCCGCTCTCGCCGCGGTCTCGCTCGTGCTGGTGCGCGACCGCCTTGCGGCGTCGACGGCCGCTCGCGTCCGGGCGGCCGCCCGCCTGTCCGCAGCCGACAGGGAGTCCGCGCCGGGGCGCGCGCCCGAGGGCGACCTCTCGGCCGCCGACCTCGCGTTCGTCACAGTGGCCGGCGAGCTCCTGACGCTCGAGGAGCTGTCCCGCCCGGCGACGCACCTCGTCTTCTTCTCGCCCTCGTGCGCCGCCTGCCACGCGCTCGTCGAGCGCTTCCGCTGGTGGCCCCACGGCCTGCGCCCGGGCGAGGAGCTGCTGCCCGTCCTCCTCGGCAGCCGCGAGGACTTCGCGGTGCACGCCGTCTACGGGCCGCTCGTCGACCACGCCCTCTACGATCCGGAGGGCCGCGTCGCCGCCGCCCTCGGCCGAGCGGGGACGCCGGGCCACGTGCTGCTCACGCCCGAGCGTCCGCTCGGCGACGGCTGGACCTCGGGAGCCGCGTCGATCGAGGCACGCGTGCTCCGGCCCGGATTCCTCGCCGAGCTGCAGGCGGCCGGCCCGGACCCGGCTCCGGCGGCCGGCGGCGCGGTACCGGCGGGGTGACGACGGCCGGCGGGCGGAGCGGTGCCGCCGGGCTGTCGACGACCGACCGACGGCGGCCGGGCTCAGCGGCGCTCGAACTCGCCGGACATCGAGCCGTGCACGGGGTGGGCGGGATCGTCACCCACGGCGCGGGCGGGATCGTCGATCTCCACGGCGCGGGACGGGGGCTCCTCGTCGCTCGCGTCGAGGCCGAAGCCGTCCTCGAGCAGCTCCTGGGCGATGCGGCTCGACAGGCCGCTCCTCTCGCCCGGTCCGGGGTCGCTCTCCGGGTCGACGGGGGCGGCGAACGCCTGCTCGAGTCCGGACGCCGGCATCCCGGCGTCGTCGATCGAGTCGGCTCGCCCGTCGAAGGGTCCTCGTGCAGGTCTCGGCATGCGCCCGAGCGTAGAGGACGGGCCCCCGGAGGTCGACGCTCCGTCGCGCACTGCCGGGCCGCCCGCGCGCCGGGTCAGTCGTGCA
Organism: Rathayibacter sp. AY1F9; assembly: GCF_002932155.1. Lineage (NCBI taxonomy): Bacteria > Bacillati > Actinomycetota > Actinomycetes > Micrococcales > Microbacteriaceae > Rathayibacter > Rathayibacter sp. AY1F9. The sequence goes on from NZ_PSVA01000010.1 coordinate 40,163, forward strand.
GCGACCAGGAGTGGGGAGCGACCTGGACGCCGCCGACGGTCGCCGTCTCGTCGCCGATGTTCAGCGCGAGCCGCGCGGTGCGTCCCTCCGGGCCCTCCGCCACGAGCATCACGGCGGTGTTGGAGAGGTCGACCGTGCGGGTGCTCGCGCCGACCAGCCACGGGTTCCGTCGGCGGAACGCGACGACCTCCTGGTGGGCCCGGTAGGCCTCCCCGCCCGGCCACTCGGCGGGCTCGGCCGGGAACTCCGGGCGGATCGCGTCGTCGCCGCCGATCCGCTCCTCCTTGACGCCGCGCAGGCCCCGCTCGTCGCCGGAGTAGATGCTCGGCACGCCGGCGACGAAGCCGAGGATCGCCGTGGCGTGGCCGTGGTGGCGCTCGTCGCTGACGGCGCTGGCGATCCGGGTCACGTCGTGGTTGCCGACGAAGGTCAGGGGCAGGAACTCGCGGACGAAGTCGTCGTGGCGCTTCAGGGACCAGGCCAGCTCGAAGAGGTTCGCCTCCTCGAGGGAGTTGCGGACGGCCTTCCAGAGCTCGTACTGCGTGACCGAGTCGAGCCCCGACTCCCGCACGTAGCCGGTGTAGTCGCCGTGGATGACCTCGCCGACGAACCACGCGTCGGGGAAGCGCTGCCGCACCGGGTCGATCGCCGCGTGCCAGGCCGCCGGCGCGACCGCGTACGCCGCGTCGAGCCGCCAGCCGTCGATGCCCCGCTCGAGCCAGTGCGCGAGCACGGAGGACACGTGCTCCGCGACCTCGGGGTTCCCGTTGTCGAGCTCGACCAGGGCGTCGTGCCCCTCGAACACGTCGACGCGGAGGCCGTCGACCTCCTGCGACCGCTCGCTGCGGGAGAAGCGCGCCGCCTCGGGGGAGCCCTCGCCGGCCGCGACGGCGGCACGCCACCAGGGGTGCTCCCGTCCCACGTGGTTGAAGACCCCGTCGAGCAGCACCCGGATCCCGCGCTCGCGGCACGCGGCGATCAGCGCGTCGAGGTCTGCCTCGTCGCCGAGGCGGGGATCGACCCGGAAGTGGTCGACCGTGTCGTAGCCGTGGGTGGAGGAGGCGAAGACCGGCCCCAGCAGCAGCCCGTTGCAGCCCAGCGCCAGCAGGTCGTCGAGCCAGGGGAGCAGGGCGCGGAGGCGGTGCTGCGGCTCGTCGTCCGGGCCCGGACCCTCCGAGGCGCTCGCCTCGGCGCCCGTGAAGCCGAGCGGGTAGACGTGCCACCAGATCGCCGTCGAGATCCAACCGTCCGTCTGAGCCATCGTGGCCGTCCTCCCGGCCCGCTCGGGCGCGGGCCGCCGTCACTGTAGCGAGGCGGGCTGGACCGGAGCCGCGCCCGCTCACGAGCCGGGCCGCAGGGCGGCGATCCAGGCCAGCACGGCGAGGCCCGCCCGCACGGAGGCGGGTGCCGTGACGGTGCAGACGAGCAGCGCGAGAGCCGCGCAGGCGAGCCCGGCCACCGCGCTCCTCCGCTCGCCCGCCCACCGTAGCGCCCGCACGGACGCGATCACCGCGGCGACCGCCACGGCGACGGCGGGGAGGGCCCAGAGCGGATGCACGGAGGACGCGAGCGCGAGCAGGCCCAGCGCGAGCGCGGCGAGGCCGGGCTCGTACGGCCGGCGAGCGGGAGGGTGCCGCCGGGGCGGCCGGGGGAGGGCCGCGTCGGCCGGAGCGGATGGAGGGAGGAGTGCCGTCGTCGTCATGAGCCGATCCTCGTCAGGCGGCGGACTCTGCGGAGTGGCGATCGGCGGATCGGTGGACGAGAGGCGCCGAGCGCCTCCTGTGGAGGGACCGACCGGCGCGATCGGCGTCGTTCCGGGCGTCTCGAGGCCGGAATCGCCGGAGATCCGGGGCGGGGCTGGTAGGTTACCGACGGTCCGACCGGTTGAGGACGTCCGTCCCCGGCCGAGGACGATCCATCGAAACCAGCTGTTCCGACAGCGAGAACGTCCTGGGAGGACACTCCATGGCTGACAAGTCGCTCAACCGCACCGAGCTCGTCGCGAAGATCGCCGCCGACTCCGGCCAGAGCCAGGCCGCCGTCAACGGCGTCCTCGACTCGCTCTTCACCACCCTCGCCGACTCCGTGTCGAACGACGTGAAGGTCACCATCCCCGGCTGGATCGCCGTCGAGCGCACCTCCCGCGCCGCGCGCACCGGCCGCAACCCGCAGACCGGCGAGACCATCCAGATCGCCGCCGGCCACTCGGTCAAGGTCTCCGCGGGCACCAAGCTCAAGGCCGCCGCGAAGTAGTCGCGCCCTCCGACACGGCCCCGGCACTGCGCCGGGGCCGTCGTCGTCCGCGGACGCGGCCGCCGATCGTCCGCGGACGCGGCTGCCGATCAGCCGCGGAACGTAGGCTGGCCCGGTGAATCGAACCGTCCGGATCGTCGGCCCTGCGCTCGTGCTCGTCGCCGCAGCGCTCGTCGCCCTCCTCGCGGCCCTGGCCTTCGGCGGGGGAGCCGCGGCTCCGCTGCTGAACGATCCCGGCCCCGTGGTCCGCTACGGCCTCCCGATCGCCAAGCTGGCCGTCAATCTCGGCGCCGCGGGCATGATCGGCTCGCTCGTGCTGACGCTGTTCGCGCTGAGCCCCCGCGCCGCCGCCGCCCGCGACGCCCGGTCCTCGTCCCGCTCTTCGACCGCTCACGCCTCCGCGCGGGGCGGCCAGTCCTCGCGCGGCGGCCAGTCCTCCTCCCGCGCCGGATCGACGCGCACCGCGGTCGCCCCCGCGCGCCCCGCGCCCGCCGAGGCCGCGCCCGAGCCGCGCACCGAGTTCTCGATCGCCCTCGACGTCGCCGCCGCCAGCGCCGCCTTCTTCGCGGCGGCCAGCGCGGTGACCGGGTTCCTCACCTTCCTCAACGTCACGCAGACGCCCCTGAGCCTCGACCGCGACTTCGGCACCAAGCTCAGCTACTTCATCGGCAGCATCGAGGTCGGCCAGGCCTGGCTCATCACGACGCTGCTCGCGGCCGTCGTCACCGTCCTCTGCTTCGCCGTCCGCAACCAGACCGCGCTCGTCTTCGTCACGGGCCTGGCCCTGCTCACGCTGCTGCCGATGGCGCAGCAGGGGCACGCGGCGGGAGCGAGCGGGCACGACGCCGCCGTCACGGCGCTGGGCCTGCACCTCGTCTTCGCGGCGATCTGGCTGGGCGGCCTCATCACCGTCATCGCCCTGCGGCCCCTGCTCGGCGGCTCCCGCCTGCTGCCCGTGATCGAGCGCTACTCCAGCCTCGCGCTCGTGAGCTTCGTCGTGGTCGCGGCGTCCGGGTACGTCAGCGCCGAGCTCCGGCTCGCCACTCTCGACAACCTGCTGACCGGCTACGGGATCCTCGTGCTGGTCAAGGTCGCGGCGCTGGTCGCGCTGGGCCTGTTCGGCGTTCTGCAGCGCCGCTACCTCATCGAGCGGATGCGGAAGGCCGGCGGTGTCGGCGGCCGCAGCTTCTGGTGGCTCGTCGGCGCCGAGATCGCCTTCATGGGGATCGCGTCCGGAGTCGCCGCGGCTCTCGCGCGCACCGCGACCCCGGTCGACCAGATCGCCGCGAGCCAGCTCACGGATCCGACCCCGGCCCAGCTGCTGACGGGCGAGCCCCTGCCGCCGCCCGCGAGCGCGATGAACTTCCTCACGCTCTGGAACATCGACCTGGTCTGGCTCCTGGTCTGCTCCTTCGCCATCGCGTTCTACGTCGCCGGAGTGGTGCGCCTGCACCGCCGGGGCGACCGCTGGCCCCTGCACCGCACGATCCTCTGGATCGCGGGCATGCTCCTCCTGGCCTACATCACGAACGGCGGGGTGAACGCGTACGAGAAGTACCTGTTCAGCGCCCACATGCTCTCGCACATGGTCCTCACCATGGCGGTGCCGCTGCTGCTCGTCCCGGCGGCACCGGTCACGCTCATCGCCCGCGCCGCCGCCCGCCGCACCGACGGCTCCCGCGGCGCCCGCGAGTGGGTGCTGCTCGCTGTGCACTCGCGCTTCGCCACCGCGATCTCGCACCCGATCGTCGCCGCGCTGCTGTTCGTCGGGTCGCTCTGGGGCTTCTACTACTCCCCGCTGTTCCGCTGGGCCACCACGGACCACATCGGCCACGAGTGGATGATCGTCCACTTCCTGATCACCGGGTACCTCTTCGTCAGCGTCCTGATCGGAGTGGACCCGAGCGTGCACCGCGTGCCCTACGCGATGCGACTCCTGCTGCTGCTGGGCACCATGGCGTTCCACGCCTTCTTCGGCCTCGCACTGATGACGGGGGAGGGGCTGCTCCTCGCCGACTGGTACGGAGCGATGGGCTGGGGCACGTCCGCGCTCGCCGATCAGCAGGCGGCCGGCGGCATCGCGTGGAGCATCGGCGAGATCCCCACCCTCGCGCTCGCGATCGTCGTCGCGATGATGTGGAGCCGCTCCGACGCCCGCGAGACCAAGCGCCGCGACCGCCAGGCCGACCGCACCGGAGAGGCCGAGCTCACGGCCTACAACGACCGCCTGGCCGCCCTCCAGAAGCGCGGCTGATCCGCGCCCGGGCCCGGGGTCCCGGCGGCCCGCGGGTACAGTGGAGCGGTGACTCAGCCGACCCTCTCCGACGAGCAGCAGCGGGTCTTCGACCTCATCGAGAACACGCGCGAGCACCTGTTCGTCACGGGTCGCGCGGGCACGGGCAAGTCCACCCTGCTCAACCACCTGAGCTGGAACACCGACAAGCAGATCGTCATCTGCGCCCCCACCGGCGTCGCGGCGCTGAACGTCGGCGGCCAGACCATCCACTCGCTCTTCCGACTGCCGATCGGCGTCATCGCCGACTCCGACCTCGACCAGCCGCCCGAGCTGCGCAAGCTCCTCAACACCATCGACACGCTCGTCATCGACGAGATCTCCATGGTCAACGCCGACCTGCTCGACGGGATCGACCGCAGCCTCCGGCAGGCGCGGCAGCGGCGCTCCGAGCCGTTCGGGGGCGTGCAGGTCGTCCTCTTCGGCGACCCGTTCCAGCTCGCACCCGTTCCCGGCGATCCGGAGGAGCGCGCCTACTTCGCCGACCGCTACCGCTCGCTGTGGTTCTTCGACGCCCTCGTCTGGCAGGAGGCGCCGCTGCGGATCGTCGAGCTCGGCCGGATCCACCGGCAGAGCGACGAGCGCTTCAAGTGGATGCTCAACGCGGTCCGCTTCGGCATGGTGACGAAGGAGATCGCCGACGTGCTGAACGCGGCGGGCGCGCGGACGCCTCCGGCCGACGACGCGATCACGCTCGCGACCCGCAACGACACGGTCAACCGCATCAACCAGGCGGCGCTCGCGCGGCTGAAGGGCCCGCTGAAGACCGCGTCGGCCGAGATCAGCGGCGACTTCGGAGGGCGTGCCTATCCAGCGGACCAGAACCTCGAGCTCAAGATCGGCGCGCACGTGATGTTCCTGCGCAACGACTCCGAGCAGCGCTGGGTGAACGGCACGATCGGCCGTGTGACGAAGGTCGCGGGGACGGTGTGGGTCGAGGTGGACGGCGAGGTCCACGAGGTCGAGCCCGCGACCTGGGAGCGCTACCGCTACTCCTACTCCGCCGCGACGAAGAAGCTCACCCGCGAGATCGTCGCCGAGTTCGCGCAGTTCCCGCTCCGCCTGGCGTGGGCGGTCACGATCCACAAGTCGCAGGGCAAGACCTACGACTCCGCCGTGGTCGACCTCGGGCAGCGCGCCTTCGCCCCCGGGCAGACCTACGTGGCGCTCAGCCGCATCACGAGCCTCGAGGGGCTCTACCTGACGCGGCCGCTCCGGCCGAGCGACATCATCGTCGACAAGGACGTGCTGCGCTTCATGTCCGAACGGCGAGCCGAGCCGGCCGCCGTCGCGGAGGCGTCCGCGGACTGACGCCCCGCGGAGGACGTGGGAGCAGGGGCCTCAGGCCGCCGCGCAGGTCCGGGCGAGATCGCGGAACAGCTCCGTCGTCAGCCGGTACGCCTCCGCGACCTCCGCGATGACCCGCTCGCGCTCCTCCTCGTCCCAGCCCGCGGCGTCGAGCTGCTCGCGATAGGTGGCGCGGAAGGCCGACGGTGCGGCGATCTCGCCGAAGAGGAAGAAGCCGACGCCGTTGGTCTCGAAGCCGAACCGCCGCTGCAGCAGCCCGCGGACGATCGCGCAGCCGGAGAGGTCACCGAGGTAGCGCGTGTAGTGGTGGGCGACGAAGCCGCCGCTCCAGCCCGAGGCCACGGTGCGGATCCGGTCGACGTAGGCGCTGGTCGAGGGCAGCGGGCGGATGCGCTCGCGCCAGTCCTCGCCGACGAGGAAGCGCAGGTCCTCCGCGATCGCGGGGAGCCGGGTGAGCTTGGCCGAGAGGAAGGGCTCCGCGACCGGATCGCCGGCCATGTCCTCCGCCACGGCCTCGAGGGCCTCGTAGACGAAGTAGTGCTGCGAGATGAGCGCGATGTAGTCGTCGCGGCTGCCGGAGCCGGTCATCAGCGAGGTCATGAAGGCGGCGCCCTCGTCGTCCGCGCCGGACTGCCCGATGCGCAGGCGTAGGGCCTCGGAGAACGGGATGACGTTCGACACGGTGGCCTCCCTCGGCGACTGAGGACTGCCTTACCTTAGCCGAGCGGAGCCGCTGGGACCAGAGGGCGTCAGTGCCCGTGTCCGCGGTCGACGACGGAGTGCATCATCCCGCCCATGTCGCCCGAGCCGCCCGAGGAGGCGGCCATGGCGGGGGTGGCGAGAGCGGAGACGGTGAGCGCGCCGGCCAGGAGTCCGACGAGAGCTCGCGACGGCGAGACGGCCTTCTCCTCGACGCGCGGAGAGCGGAGCGAGACGGCCACCACGGCGACCGCGATCAGCTGGAGGACCGCGGCGGCCAGCGCGGGGAGGGGCTCGGCGAGTGCGCCGAGGGCCAGAGCGAGGGCGAACGCCGCCAGGGAGGCGACCGCGACGACCAGCGCGGAGCGCGGCACGACGATCCGGCCGCGTGCCAGGACGAGGACCGCCCAGAGGATTTCGACAGCACCGAGCGCTCCGATCACCGGAGCCTGCACGCCCTCGCCGCCGGCGGCGAGCGAGAGGTGGACGAGCCCGGCGCCGAGTCCGGCGAAAGCGGCGTTGCAGCGGGCCACGGTGGTCATAGCGGCTCCTTCGCTGAATCGAGGAAGAAGAGGAGGCCCCGGATCGACACACCGCATCGTGTCGTCCGGGGCCGTTCAGTCCGTCCGCCGCGGAAAACGGCGGGCCCACGGCGGACGGAGTAGAGGGGGGCGGCGGGTGCCGCCCGGGTCAGGCGGTCGCGGTGGTGCGCGTCCTCGCCGTCTTCTCGGTGCCGAGTCCGACTCCCAGGAGCACCAGCGCGCTGGCCAGGTGCAGGAAGTGGTCGGCGGTGTTCAGCGCCAGCACGTTCAGAGCGGTGTCGACCAGGAAGAAGCCGACGATGCCGAGCAGCAGGTACACCGCTCCGACGGTCACGTTGACGGTCTTCGCCGCGGCGACGGTCGACAGGCCCGCGATCAGCAGTGCGCCTCCGATGAGCAGGTGGGCGATGTTGTGCAGCGGGTTCACCTCGAAGATGCCGAGCAGGAGCCCGCCTTCGGTCGAGAGGAACTGCACGCCTCCGGTCACGACGAAGCCGAGCAGCCCGACGACGACGTAGACGGCTCCGAAGAGAGTCGCCAGCAGTCGATTGGGGGATCTGCGCATGGTCTCTTACCTCCTTCGAGCAGCGCCTCTGCGCTGTACTCCCTCTCTTCGTAACCGGGCGCCTGCCGGTTTGGGAACGGGGTGGACTCCGCCGGTCACGGTCAGGACACGAATCGCGATCGGGCGCTCAGCGGCCCTCTCCGGCCCGACGGAGCCCCCGTACAGTGGTGCCGTTCGCAGACGACGGGGGAGTCGCACGGCATGGGATCTCGCAGACGGACGCGGACGGGGCTGCTCGTCGTCCCGGTCATCGTGCTCGCACTGGCCGGCTGCACGCCCGCCGCCGCCTCGCGCGTGGCGGAGGCGCCCGCGCAGGCGGCGTCGGAGGAGCTCGCCTCCGCCCTGTCGGGGTTCCTCGACGAGACGGTCGGCGTCGCCGGCGCGACCGGAGCGGTCGCCGGCGTCTGGTCGCCATGGGGCGGCAGCTGGGAGGGCGCGGTCGGCTGGGAGTCGGACGAGCGCGCCACCGCCCTCACCACCGACGCGCACCTGCGGCTCGGCACCGGCGGCACCGAGGCGATGACCTGCGACGTGGTCCTCGCCCTCGCCGACTCCGGCCGGGTCGACCTCGACGCCGACGTCGGCGAGACGCTTCGCTCCCTGCCCGGCATCGACGGCCTCACGCTGCGCGAGCTCTGCGCGCACACCTCCGGCCTGGCCGACTTCCGCTCGGCGCTCTGGCCGACCGTGCTCCAGAACCCCCCGCGGCAGTGGCCGACGCTCGAGCTGCTCGCCGCGGCCCAGGTGCGCGGCGCCTCGGCCGAGCCCGGAGCGGCGTGGTCCGACTCCGCCACCGGTCCGCTGCTCGCCGGCATCGTCGCCGCGCAGGTGACCGGTCGGAGCATCGGGGAGCTCTACGACCAGTACGTGGTGCCGCGGTACGGGCTGCGCAGCACGGAGCTGCCCGGCGCCTCCGAGGTCGACCTGCCCGCTCCGTCCCCCCGCGGCTACGCGGTCGCGCTGGACCCGGCGACCGGGGAGAAGCGCTGCGACGTGCGGCTCGACGTCACCGCCGCGTCCCCGTCCGCGCTCGGCGCCGCGGGCGGAGCGCTGACCGATCTGGAGGACCTCCGGCGGCTGGCGACGGGTCTCGCGGCCGATCCCGCGGACGACGCCATGTGGCGGGACCCGGTCGTCCAGGGCCAGGGCCGCGCCGACTACCTCCGCGCCGGGCTCGGCGGGCACGAGGCGGGACCCCTCCGCGGCTTCTCGGGCCTCGCGCCCGGCTTCGTCACCGCGGCGTACTCCGACCCGGTCTCGGGCCTGACCGTGGCCGTCTCGATCAACAGCTCGACGCCCGGCGGGGACTTCGCCGCGACGGTCGCCCGCACCCTGGCCGCCATCGCGGTCGAGCAGGGAGCCGCGGCGGGAGCCGAGGGCCTGCCCCAGCTCCCGTGGACGGCCGACGGCGAGCGCGGCGCCGTGCAGGGGACCCCGACGCGCTGCTGATCCGGCGGCGCCCTACTCTGGTGCCATGCCGATCACTCCCGACACCAAGGACTGGACCTGGGTCCTCGAGCGCCCGTGCCTCGAATGCGGTTTCGACGCCTCGCTCGTCGACGCCGACGAGGTCGCCGAGCTCATCCGCGAGAACGCCGCCGCCTGGCCCTACGTGCTCGACCGCGACGACGCGGCGGGCCGGCCCGACGACGAGACCTGGTCGCCGCTCGAGTACGCCGCGCACGTGCGCGACGTGCACCGCATCTACCGCACCCGTGTGCAGCTGATGCTCGCCGGCGACGACCCGCTCTACCCCAACTGGGACCAGGACGTCACCGCCGTGGAGGAGCGCTACGACCAGCAGGACCCCGCGACGGTCGGCCGCGAGCTGGTCGAGGCGGCTGAGCGCATCGCCGAGGTGTTCGACTCCGTCGCCGGTGCCCAGTGGCAGCGCCGAGGCCGCCGCAGCGACGGCGCGGCGTTCACGGTCGACACGATCGCCCGCTACTACCTGCACGACGTCCAGCACCACCTGCACGACGTGCAGGGCTGAGCTCAGGTGTCGATGAGCTGGGGATTGAGGAACGAGAGCGTCCGCGCGTAGGCGAGCGCCGCGGAGGCGGGGCTGACCGCGTCGCGCAGGTTGCCGTTCGCGAAGTGCCGCTGCGTGTCCGGGTAGGTGTGCGCCGTGACCGGCGTCCCCGACTCCTTCAGCCGCCCGACGAACGACTCCGGGTCGTCGCCCGCGGGCCACTCGTCGCTCTGCGCGTAGTGCAGGAGGGTGGGGCACGGGACCAGCACGTGCTCCTCCCCACCGAGGGTGGCGTAGTACGCGACCACCGCGTCCACGAGCCCGGTGCCCGCGGCGAGCAGCCCGAGGCGGCCGCCGAAGCCGAAGCCGATGACGGCGCTGCGCGGCGCCCCGGCCGCGACTCCGGTGCCGACCGCCTCGGCGACGGCGGCGAGGGTGCGGTCCTGCGCGGCCATCGCGGCGAGGTCGCGCGCGTCCTCCGGGGCGAGCGTGGCCCAGCCGTCGTAGAGGTCGGGCACGAGCACGTGGTAGCCGTGCTTCGCCACGGCCTCGGCGAACGGCTCCAGCCACGGCAGGCGCCCGAACACGTCGTGCAGCACGACCACCACGGGCCGGCCGGGGTGCCCGTACTCGAGGGCGACGCCCGGCGACGGGATCTGGACGAGCTCTGTCACCCCTCCACCCTGCCCTCTGCGTCCCGCGATCCCGCGCGCTGCCGCGGATCCGCCCGGCGTGTCGCGTCGAAACGCCGCGCGGGCGCCTCACCGCTCCGCGCGACCGTGCGGCTTCAGCGGCAGGACGACCTGCTCGCGCAGGTGCTCGTAGACGACCGAGGTGCGCACGTCGGCGACCTCGCGGCGCTGCGTCAGCTCGTCGATGACGAAGGCGTAGAGGTCCTGGTTGTCGCGGACGGCGACGTGGATGAAGAAGTCCTCCGAGCCGGAGGTGACGAACACGCCGACCGTCTCGTCGAGGCCGGCGACCCAGTCGCGGAAGGCCTCGATGATCTCGCGCGACGGCGGACGGATGCGGACCGCGATCAGCGCCTGCACGCCGCGCCCGAGGGCCGCGAAGTCGAGAGTGAGCGTCGCGCCGGTGATCACGCCGCGGCGCCGGAGGCTCCTCGTGCGGTCGAGGGCGGTGGTCGGCGAGACGTGCACGGCGGCTGCGAGGTCACGGTTCGTGATCCGTGCATCCGACTGCAGGACCTGCAGGATCCGGACGTCGAGTTCGTCGAGTGCCGCTCCTGGGCCGTTCTGCTGGTCGTTCATACGGAGATCCTGCCGAAGGGGAGCCCTCCTGCCTACTGTTCGTGACGTCGCTGCGCACGAACCGAGGAGCATCATGACCATCCCCGCCCCCGACGCCGTCGGCTTCCACCCCGACGAGATCGACACCGCCGCGCCCACCCGCTCGGCCCGCCTCAAGTGGGTGGTCGTCGTCGACGAGTCCCTCCCCGCCGGCCGCGCCGTGAACGCCGCGATCTGCGTGGGCGCCGCGACGGCCGCGCACGTCGCGGGACTGCTCGGACCGAGCCCCGCCGACGCGTCCGGATCGCTGCATCCCGGTCTGCCGTGGGCCGGCTGCACGGTCCTCGCCGCCGACGCGGCGACCCTGCTCGCGATCCGCGCGAAGGCCGAGGCGCACGACGGGACGTTCGTCGCCGACATGCCCGCGTCGGCGCAGGCCACCCGGGTGTACGACGAGTACCGGGAGGCGGTGGCGGCGAGCGGCTCCGACGAGCTGCAGTACCTCGCGGTCAGCCTGGTGGGGCCGAGGAACCGGATCGACAGGATCGTCGGGCGGCTGCCGCTGCTGGGCTGACGGACACCGCGGGGCTGCCGGACGCCGCTGCGCTGACGGACGCCGCTGCAGCGCCGGAGGAGGAGCCGCTCGCGTCGGGCCGGAGGACCGGCCGCAGACGAGGGGGGGGGAGGAGAGCGAGTGACGGGAATCGAACCCGCGCCATCTGCTTGGGAAGCAGAAGTTCTACCATTGAACTACACTCGCGCGGCGCCGCTCGGGCGCACCAGGACATCGTAGCAAGGCCCGGAGCCGGCCCATGCCCCGGGTCGCGCCACGCCCTAGGATCGCAGCGTGCTCCTCTCCGACCGCGACATCTCGCTCGAACTCGCCTCCGGCCGCGTGGGGCTCGCCCCGCACGATCCGTCGATGCTGCAGCCGTCGTCCGTCGATGTGCGCCTCGACCGCTTCTTCCGGCTGTTCGACAACCACCGCTACCCGTACATCGATCCGGCCGAGGACCAGCCCGAGCTGACCCGCCTGGTCGAGACGCCGCAGGGCGAGCCGTTCATCCTCCACCCGGGAGAGTTCGTGCTCGGCTCGACCTACGAGGAGGTGTCGCTGCCGGACGACATCGCGGCGCGCCTCGAGGGCAAGAGCTCTCTCGGACGGCTCGGGCTGCTGACCCACTCGACCGCCGGGTTCATCGATCCGGGCTTCACCGGCCACGTCACCCTCGAGCTCAGCAACGTCGCGACGCTCCCCATCACGCTCTGGCCGGGGATGAAGATCGGCCAGATGTGCTTCTTCCGCCTCAGCTCGCCCGCCGAGAAGCCCTACGGCTCGGCGGAGTACAGCTCGCGGTACCAGGGCCAGCGCGGTCCGACCGCGTCGCGCTCGGCGCTCGGCTTCCACCGCACGGACGTCTACACCGACTGACGCCGGCGAAGGGATCAGGGCGCGGGGGTCAGCCCAGCAGGCGGGGGAGCTGCAGCACGAGCCAGGGGGAGAACGCCCAGGGGGTCGAGCGGACGGCGGCGAGCGTCGACTCGGCATCGACCCACTCGTAGTCCATGACCTCGTCGAGGCGCGGATCGAGGGCGTCGCGGCTCGACAGCGTCGCCGTGTAGACGGGGCAGATCTCGTTCTCGACGACGCCGGACGCGTCGACCGCGCGGTAGCGGAAGTCCGGCAGGGCGACCTCCAGCGTGGCCAGCCGGGCGCCGAGCTCGCGCTCGGCCCGGCGGACGACGGCGTCCTCGATCCGCTCGCCCGGGGCGGGGTGCCCGCAGAAGGAGTTGGTCCAGACGCCCGGCCAGGTGCGCTTCTCGAGCGCGCGGCGGGTCACCAGGAGCGCGCCGTCCGGGGAGAAGACGTGGCAGGAGAACGCGAGGTGCAGGGGGGTGGCCGTGTCGTGCACGGTCGCCTTGTCGGCGACCCCCACGGCGTTCCCGGCCTCGTCGAGGAGGACCACCTGCTCGATCCGGTCCGTCTGCACAGTGGCGGCTGGCGAAGTCATACCCGCAAGTCAAGCACGCCGCAACACATCAGCCGGCTTATCGTCCTGGTTCTCCCCTTTGTTAGCCTTCCCACGTGGATACGCGCGACCCCGTGGTTCTGTCCCGGTTGAGGCAGGAGCACGTCGATGCCGTCCTGGACAGGTTCTTCTCGTTGGCGAGGTCCCGGGCGGTGCGTCTCGGACCCCGCTACCTGACCCTCTGGCAGACGCTGGAGGCCAACACCCGCGGCGGCAAGCGCTTCCGCCCGCTGATGGTGATCTCGGCGTACGAGGCCCACGGCGGCCAGGATCCGGAGGCCGCCGCCCACCTCGGCGCGGCGTTCGAGCTCCTGCACACCGCGCTGATCGTGCACGACGACGTGATCGACCGCGACTTCGTGCGCCGCGGCGGCCCGAACGTCTCGGGCAGCTACCGCGACGAGGCGACGACCGCGGGCCTCTCCATCCCGATCGCCGAGCACCGCGGGACCTCGGTGGCCGTGATCGCCGGGGACCTCGCCCTCACCGGCGCCCACCGCCTCGTCGAGGGCGTCGGCGCCTCCGACGGCGTGCGGGCCCGCCTGCTCACCCTGCTCGACGAGGCCGTCTTCGCCTCCGCCGCGGGTGAGCTGGCCGATGTGGACTTCTCCCTCATGCCGGGCATGCCCTCGGTCGACGAGGTGCTCGAGATGGAGCGCCTCAAGACGGCCGTCTACTCCTTCGAGGCGCCGCTGCAGGCCGGAGCGATCCTCGCGGGGGCCTCGGACGCCGCGGTGGACGCGCTCGGCGAGTTCGGCCGCTGGATCGGCATCGCCTATCAGATCGTCGACGACCTGCTCGGGGTCTTCGGCTCGGAGGGGCAGACCGGCAAGACCACGCTGGGCGACCTCCGCGAGGGCAAGCGCACCGTCCTCATCGCCCACGCGGCCGGCACGGACTGCTGGCCCGACATCGAGGCGCTGATCGGCGACGAGCACCTCGCGCCCGAGACCGCGGAGAAGGTGCGCGGCATCCTCGAGGAGTGCGGCGCCCGCAGCTACGCCGAGGGGCTCGCGAACCAGTTCGCCGATCGCGCCTGGGCGGCTCTGGAGACGCCCGCGGTGTCGGAGGCCTTCCGCAACGAGGTCCGCCCGCTCGTGGCCAGCGTGGTCGGGCGCACCCGATGAGCGCTGTCCGCCACGCGCGGATGCGCGCGACGATGCGCTCCGCCCGGCCGAGCCCCCGTACGGTGGCACGATGAGCCGCCAGAGCGAACTGTACGACCGCGTCGCGCACGAGTCGTCCGCGCAGGTGATCCGCCGCTACTCCACCTCCTTCGGGCTGGCCACTCGCCTGCTCGCGCCGGGCGTCCGCGAGCGGGTGGAGGACGTCTACGCCCTCGTGCGCGTCGCCGACGAGATCGTCGACGGCGTCGCCGCGGAGGCCCGTCTCGACCGGGCCGCGGTGGAGGAGTCCCTCGACGCCTTCGAGGCCGAGACCGAGCGCGCGCTCGCCTCCGGCTACAGCTCCAACCTCGTGATCCACGCCTTCGCGCGGACCGCGCGGGCGACCGGATTCGGCACCGAGCTCACCCGGCCGTTCTTCGCGTCGATGCGCGCCGACCTCCGCGAGACCGAGCACACCCCCGAGTCCTTCGAGGCCTACGTCTACGGCTCCGCCGAGGTCGTCGGGCTGATGTGCCTGCACGTGTTCCTCGCGGCGCCGGACGCGGGGCTCGTCTCCGAGGCCGCCCGCGCGCGGCTCGTGGCCGGAGCGCGCCGCCTGGGCGCCGCGTTCCAGAAGGTCAACTTCCTCCGCGATCTCGCCGCCGACGTCGACGGTCTCGGCCGCAGCTACTTCCCCGGAGTCGACCCGCGGGCGTTCTCCGAGCGCGACAAGGCCTCGCTGCTCGCCGACCTCGACGACGATCTCGCCGAAGCCGCCGCCATCGTGCCCGAGCTCCCGCGCTCGAGCCGGCGCGCGGTCCTGCTCGCCCACTCCCTCTTCGCCGCCCTGGCCGACCGGATCCGCGCGACGCCCGCCGAGGAGCTCCTCCGCGCCCGCGTCAGCGTGCCCACGGCCGCCAAGGCGGCGCTCGCGGCGAAGGCGGCCGTGTCGACGCTGGGCCCGCGCCTGGGCCCCGGCCCCGTCCGCGCGACCCGCTCGAGGACCGGCCCGCACCGCGCCGTCGTCATCGGCGGGGGGATCGGCGGACTCGCCTCCGCCGCGCTGCTCGCGCGCGACGGCTACGACGTGACCCTCCTGGAGGCGCGCGAGGCCGTCGGCGGCCGCGCCGGCTCGTGGGAGCACGAGGGCTTCCGCTTCGACACCGGTCCCTCCTGGTATCTGATGCCCGAGGTGTTCGACCACTTCTTCCGCCTGATGGGCACCAGCGCCGTGGAGCGCCTCGACCTCGTCACGCTCGACCCCGGCTACCGGGTCTACAGCGAGGGCGTCGACGAGCCGATCGACGTGCTCGCCGACCTCGAGTCGAACCTCGCGCTCTTCGAGAGCATCGAGCCCGGAGCGGGCGAGCGGATGCGCGCGTACCTCGACTCCGCGCGCGACACCTACGAGATGGCCAAGCGCCGCTTCCTCTACACGAGCTTCTCGTCCTTCCTCCCGCTGCTGCGCCGCGACGTGCTCAGCCGGACCGGGAGGCTCGGCCGCCTGCTGCTCACTCCGCTCGACACGTTCGCGGCGACGGCGGTCACCGACAACCGGCTGCGCCAGATCCTCGGCTACCCGGCCGTCTTCCTCGGCTCCTCGCCGTTCGCCGCGCCGAGCATGTACCACCTGATGAGCCACCTCGACCTCGCCGACGGCGTGCTCTACCCGATGGGCGGATTCACGAAGCTGATCGAGGCGGTCGCCGACGTCGCCGAGGAGGCCGGCGTCACCGTCCGCACGTCCTCGCCCGCGACGCGGATCCTCACCGCCCGCTCGCCCCGCGGCGGACGCCGCGGCGCCGAGGTCGTCGGAGTCGAGTTCACGGGCCCCGACGGCACGGAGCGGATCCCCGCCGACCTGGTCGTCAACGCCTCCGACCTCTTCACCACCGAGCAGTCGCTCCTCCCCGAGGAGCTGCGGACCTACCCGCCCGCCTACTGGGAGAAGCGCGAGCCCGGCCCGAGCGCCGTCCTCGTCCTCCTGGGCGTGCGCGGGGAGCTGCCCGAGCTCGAGCACCACACCCTGCTCTTCACGAAGGACTGGCGCGACAACTTCGACAAGATCTTCGGTGAGCACCCGACCGTCCCCGATCCCGCGTCGATCTACGTCTGCCGCCCGAGCGCGACCGACGCGAGCACGGCTCCGGAGGGGCACGAGAACCTGTTCGTGCTCGTGCCGATCCCGGCCGACACCTCGATCGGCCACGGCGGAGTCGACGGCGCGGGCGACGCGCGCGTCGAGGCCATCGCCGACCAGGCCATCGCGCAGATCGCGTCCTGGACCGGCGCGACCGACCTGGCCGAGCGGATCGTCGTCCGCCGCACCATCGGCCCGGCCGACTTCGAGAGCGACCTCGGCGCCTGGCGCGGCTCGATGCTCGGACCGGCCCACGTCCTCTCGCAGAGCGCCTTCTTCCGCGCCGGGAACGTCAGCAGGCACGTCGACGGCCTGCTCTTCGCCGGCAGCTCCACGATCCCCGGCATCGGCCTGCCGATGTGCATCATCAGCGCCGAGGTCATGCTCAAGCGCGTGCGCGGCGACGTGTCGACCGAGCCGCTGCCCGTGCGGGAGGCGCCGTCCGCTCCGGTCGCGCCCGTCGCCGTGGGGGAGTAGGCGTGGGGATCCTCTACCTGCTCGCGCTCCTCGTCTCGATCACCGGGATGATCGTGCTCGACCGCCGCTTCCGGCTGTTCTTCTGGGCGGACGCGCGACGCGCGGCGATCGTGCTGCCCGTGGGAGTCGCGTTCTTCCTGGTCTGGGACCTCGTGGGGATCGGCCTGGGCGTCTTCTTCCGCGGAGAGACCTCCTACATGACCGGCCTGCAGATCGCGCCGGAGCTCCCGGTCGAGGAGGTCCTCTTCCTCACCCTGCTCTGCTACCTGACGATGGACGTGCACGGCTTCCTCTCGCAGCGGGTCGCCCGGCGGGCGGAGGCGCGCGCGTGACCTACCTCCTCCTCAACGCCGTGTTCCTCGCGGTGGTGCTGGTGCTGCTGCTGCTCGCGCTGCGCCGACGCGTCCTGCGCCTGCCCGCCGTCCTCGGCACCCTCGCCGTGCTGCTGGTGATGACCGCCGTGTTCGACAACATCATGATCGGAGTGGGCCTGCTGGTCGCCTACGACGACGACCTGATCTCGGGCATCCGGATCGGTGTCGCTCCGATCGAGGACTTCGCCTACGCGATCGCCGCGGCCCTCGCCCTCCCGGCGCTCTGGGTGCTCCTGCCCTCGCGTCGTCGGAGCGAGCCGTGAACCGGCTGCGCGCGCTGTTCGTCTCGAGCCGCCCGCTGAGCTGGGTCAACACCGCCTACCCGTTCGCGGCGGCGTACCTGCTGACCACCCGCGAGATCGACCTCGCCTTCGTGCTCGGCACGATCTACTTCCTCATCCCCTACAACCTCGCGATGTACGGGATCAACGACGTCTTCGACTACGAGTCCGACCTGCGGAACCCCCGCAAGGGCGGCGTCGAGGGCGCCGTGCTCGACCGGAGCGAGCACCGCGCGACGCTGATCGCGGCGGTGGCCACGAACGTGCCGTTCCTGGTGGCGCTCGTGCTGCTCGGATCCCCGGTCTCGTGGCTGGTCCTCGCGATCAGCGTCTTCGCGGTGATCGCCTACAGTGCGCCGGGGCTCCGCTTCAAGGAGCGTCCGTTCGTCGACTCGCTGACCTCGGCGACCCACTTCGTCAGCCCGGCCGTCTACGGGATCGCCCTCGCGGGCACCGTGGTCACCGGACCTCTCGTGGCGCTGCTCGTGGCGTTCTTCCTCTGGGGGATCGCGAGCCACGCCTTCGGCGCGGTGCAGGACATCCTGGCCGACCGGGCGGGCGGCATCGGCTCGATCGCGACCGTGATCGGAGCGAAGGCGACCACGCGCTTCGCCATCGCCGCCTACGTCGCGAGCGGCCTGCTCCTGCTCCTGCTGCCCTGGCCGGGGACTCTCGCGGCGATCCTCGCGGTGCCGTACGCGGTGAGCATCTGGCCGTACCGGTCGCTCGAGGACGCCGAGGCGGAGCGGGCGAATGCGGGCTGGAAGCGCTTCCTCGCGCTGAACTTCCTGACCGGCTTCCTCGTCACGCTCCTGCTGATCGTGTTCTGGATCGCCACGGTCTGATCCGCGGCCGGCGGCGCGCGGGGAGGGGCGTCGCCAGCGACTCCGCGGTCCGGGCCTCGTCAGTCCCGGCGGGCGGGCGGAGCGAGCCGCGGCTCCGGCACGACGGGGGCGGTGGCCGGCGGGCGCCGCACCGGCAGGAGCAGCACCAGCCCCACGGCGAGGACGAGGACGAGCCCGAGGATGCCCCAGTACTGCACGTTCGCCTCGCCGCTGCCCGAGACGGCCGCGGCGATCGAGACGGCGGCTGCGAAGGCGGCGGGCGCGAGGAACGAGGCCGCCCGCCCGGTGGTCGCGTAGAGGCCGAAGATCTCGCCCTCGCGTCCCTCCGGGATGAGGCGGGCCAGGTAGCTGCGGCTCGCCGACTGCGCCGGGCCGACGAACAGGCACAGCAGCAGGCCGAAGATCCAGAACACCGTGCTCCCCCCGTCGTGCAGGACGAAGACGGCGGTGCCGCAGACGACCAGGCCGATGAGCGAGGCGACGATCACGGCCTTGGGGCCGATGCGGTCGTCGAGCGCGCCGACCGAGATGGTCGCCACTCCGGCCACGACGTTCGCGGCGATGGCGAACAGGATCACCTCGCCGGCGTCGAAGCCGAAGGTGCCCTGCGCCAGCACGCCGCCGAAGGTGAAGACCCCGGTGAGCCCGTCGCGGAACACCGCGCTGGCGATGAGGAAGGCCACGGTGCTGCGGCTCTCGCGCCAGAGGGCGGCGACCTGCGCGAAGAGCGCGCGGTAGGAGGCGATCACGCCGACGCGCTCCGCCCGGCTCGCCTGTGCCGGCGTCTCCGGCACCGCGACCAGCACCGGAAGGGCGAAGACGGCGAACCACACGCCGGCGACCAGGATCGAGACGCGCACGTCGAGGCCGTCGTCCCCCGTCACTCCGAAGAGCCCGACCTCGGGCGAGATGAAGCCGAAGTACACGATCAGCAGTAGAACGATCCCGCCGACGTAGCCCATGCCCCACCCGAAGCCGGAGACGCGGCCGATGGTCGCCCGGGTCGAGACCTGGAGGAGCATCGCGTTGTAGTTGACGCTCGCGAACTCGAAGAAGACCGTGCCGACCGCGAGCAGTCCGAGTCCCAGCCAGAGGAGGGCCGGGTCGGGGCGCACGAGGAACATCAGCAGGATGCAGAGGACGACGACGGAGGAGTGGATCCCCAGCCAGAGCCGGCGGCGCCCGCCGAGGTCGGCCCGGCGGCCGGTGATCGGCGCGATGACGGTGACGACCACGCCGGCGGCGGCGAGGGACCAGCCGAGCGCGGCCGAGACTCCGCTCGAGGTGCCGAAGAGCCCGTCGGTGGTCAGGTAGACGGTGAAGACGAAGGTGGTCACCACCGCGTTGAAGGCCGAGCCGCCCCAGTCCCACAGGCCCCAGGCGAGGACGGGCCAGCGGCCGGTGCGCGTCGTCATGGGCCCACCGTAGGGGGAGGAGGTGAACGGCCGGAAGCGGCGGGACCCGCGAGTCTGAGAGTTGAGCCGATGCGACTCAACTTCTCGCCTCCGGACTTGACGCGAGACGACGGATGCGTAAACTTGAGCGTGCGGGGCTCAACTCCCGCAGAGGATTCCGCACCACCCGTCAACTGACCGGCAGCCGCCCGCGCGACGCCGATCGCGAAGGAGAACAACGCATATGTCCCGTGCCGTAGGCATCGACCTGGGAACCACCAACTCTGTCGTGGCCGTCCTCGAGGGAGGCGAGCCCACCGTCATCGCCAACGCCGAGGGCTTCCGCACCACGCCGTCCGTCGTGGCGTTCACCAAGGACGGGGAGGTGCTCGTCGGCGAGACCGCGAAGCGCCAGGCCGTCACCAACGTCGACCGCACCATCGCGTCGGTCAAGCGCCACATGGGCACCGACTGGACCTTCGGCGTGGAGGACAAGAAGTACACCCCGCAGGAGATCTCGGCCCGCATCCTGGGCAAGCTCAAGCGCGACGCGGAGCAGTACCTGGGCGACAAGGTGACCGACGCGGTCATCACCGTCCCGGCCTACTTCAACGACGCCGAGCGCCAGGCGACCAAGGACGCCGGCGAGATCGCCGGACTCAACGTCCTGCGCATCATCAACGAGCCCACCGCGGCCGCGCTGGCCTACGGCCTCGACAAGGGCAAGGAGGACGAGCTCATCCTCGTCTTCGACCTCGGCGGCGGAACGTTCGACGTCTCCCTCCTCGAGGTGGGCAAGGACGACGACTTCTCGACCATCCAGGTCCGTGCGACCTCGGGCGACAACCGCCTCGGCGGCGACGACTGGGACCAGCGCGTCGTCGACCACCTGGTCAAGCGCTTCAAGGACTCGACCGGCGTCGACGTCTCGAAGGACAAGATCGCGCGTCAGCGCCTCAAGGAGGCCGCGGAGCAGGCGAAGAAGGAGCTCTCCTCGAGCACCTCGACCAGCATCCAGCTGCCCTACCTCTCGCTCACCGAGAACGGCCCGGCGAATCTCGACGAGACGCTCACCCGCGCCAAGTTCGAGGAGCTCACCAGCGACCTGATCGAGCGCACCCGCAAGCCCTTCACCGACGTCATCGCCGAGGCGGGCGTCAAGGTCGAGGACATCGCGCACGTGGTCCTCGTCGGCGGCTCGACCCGCATGCCGGCCGTGGCCGAGCTCGTCAAGAAGCTCACCGGCGGCAAGGAGCCCAACAAGGGCGTCAACCCGGACGAGGTCGTCGCCGTCGGCGCCGCGCTGCAGGCCGGCGTCCTCAAGGGCGAGCGCAAGGACGTCCTCCTGATCGACGTGACCCCGCTCTCGCTGGGCATCGAGACCAAGGGCGGGATCATGACGAAACTCATCGAGCGCAACACCGCGATCCCGACCAAGAGGTCTGAGACCTTCACCACGGCCGACGACAACCAGCCGTCCGTCGCGATCCAGGTCTTCCAGGGCGAGCGCGAGTTCACCCGCGACAACAAGAACCTGGGCACGTTCGAGCTGACCGGCATCGCGCCGGCCCCGCGCGGCATCCCGCAGGTCGAGGTCACCTTCGACATCGACGCCAACGGCATCGTCCACGTGTCCGCGAAGGACAAGGGCACCGGCAAGGAGCAGTCGATGACGATCACGGGCGGCTCGTCGCTGCCCAAGGACGACATCGACCGCATGGTCCGCGAGGCCGAGGAGCACGCCGCCGAGGACAAGGCCCGCCGCGAGGCCGCCGAGATCCGCAACAACGCCGAGACCCTGGCGTACTCGATCGACAAGCTGATCAAGGACAACGAGGACAAGCTGCCCGAGGACGTCAAGTCCGAGGTGCAGGGAGACGTCGACGCGCTGAAGACCGCGCTCGCCGGCGACGACGACGCGGCCGTCAAGATCGCGTTCGACGCCCTCAACGCCTCGCAGACCAAGATCGGCCAGGCGATCTACTCCCAGGACCAGGCCGCGCAGAGCGCCCCCGCGGACGCTCCGGCCGACGGTGACAAGAAGGACGACGAGGACATCGTCGACGCCGAGGTCATCGACGAGGACGAGCCGAAGGACACGAAGTAGCCATGGCAGCCGATAACGAGCCCCAGGACCTCCCCGAGGAGCAGCCGGTCACCGGCGGCGAGGCGGGAGCCGAGGCGGCGCAGGACGCCCAGGACCAGGAGGGCCTCATCGAGGCCGAGGGGCCCGACGTCGAGACCAGCCTCTCGGACGCCGACCTCTCGTTCCTCTCGGGACAGTCCAGCGCCGAGACGCTCGCGGCCGAGCACCTCGCCGACCTCCAGCGGGTGACCGCCGAGTACGCGAACTACCGCAAGCGAACCGAGGCCAACCGCCAGGTCGACAAGGAGCGGGCGATCGGCGACGCGGTGAAGGTCATCCTCCCCGTGCTCGACGACCTCGACCGCGCCGAGAAGCACGGCGACCTCGCCGAGGGCGGGCCCTTCACGGCCATCGCGCAGAAGCTGCGCGGCGGAGTGGAGAAGCTCGGCCTGGTGAAGACCGGCGCCGTGGGCGACTTGTTCGACCCGAACATCCACGAGGCGATCTTCCAGCAGCCCACCCCCGGCGCCGAGACCTCCACGGTCGCGGACGTCGTCGAGGCGGGCTACTACCTCGGAGGCTCGCTGCTGCGGGCCGCCAAGGTGGTCGTGGCAGTCCCCGCCGACTGACCCCGCCACCGGCACCACCACCGCGGAGGACCCCGCCCCGCTCGGCAGCACGCTGCCGGACCGGGGCGGGGTCCCTCGCCGCATTCGACACAGGAAGAGGCACATGGCCAGCCAGGATTGGTTCGACAAGGACTTCTACAAGGTCCTCGGCGTGTCCAAGGACGTCTCCGCCGCGGACCTGAAGAAGACCTACCGCAAGCTCGCCCGCCAGTTCCACCCCGACTCCAACCCGGGGGACGCGAAGGCCGAGGCGCGCTTCAAGGAGATCAGCGAGGCGTACACCGTGCTCTCGGACGCCGAGCAGCGCAAGGAGTACGACCAGATCCGCGCCATGGGCGGCGGAGCGCGCTTCACCGCGGGAGGCCAGCCCGGAGGGTTCGACGACGTCTTCGGCGGCATGTTCGGCCAGGGCGGGCGCACCTCCTACAGCACCCAGCAGGGCCCGCCGCCGGGCTTCGAGGACATCCTCGGCGGCATGTTCGGCGGCGGAGGCAGCCGCTTCGGCCAGCCCAGCGGCGGCTACCGCGGCTTCGGCGGCCCGCAGAAGGGCGCCGACGTCACCGCCAGCACCACCATCGACTTCCGCACCGCGACCCGGGGCGACACCGTCCAGCTGCAGACCGGCGACGGGCGCACCCTCTCGGTGCGCATCCCCGCCGGCGTGGCCGACGACCAGAAGATCCGCGTCCGCGGCAAGGGCCGCCCCAGCCCGGACGGCGGCGATCCCGGCGACCTGGTGCTCACCGTCTCGGTGCGCAAGCATCCGGTGTTCGAGCGCGACGGGCTGAACCTGCGCGTGACGGTCCCCGTGACCTTCGTCGAGGCCGTCTTCGGCGCGACGATCGAGGTGCCGACCCTCGGCGGCGAGCCCGTCAAGCTCCGGGTCGCCGCAGGCACCCCGAGCGGCCGCGTCCTGCGCGTCAAGGGCCGCGGCGTCACGACCCCCAAGGGCACGGGCGACCTGCTCGCCGTCCTGCAGGTCGCCGTCCCGAGCCACCTGTCCGCCGCCGCCCGTGAGGCCCTCGAGGCCTACGCCGCCGCCGAGCCGGACGAGGACCCGCGCGAGGACATCCTGGAGAAGGCCCGCTACTAGCACCGGATCGGCGCGACCGGTCGGAGGAGGAGACATGGACGAGAACACGCCCGTCTTCGCGATCGCCGTCGCCGCCGAGCTGGCGGGGATGCACCCGCAGACGCTCCGGCAGTACGACCGGCTCGGGCTCGTGAGCCCGACCCGCACCGCGGGCAAGTCGCGCCGCTACTCGATGCGCGACGTGGTGCAGCTGCGCGAGGTCGCCCGGCTCTCCTCCGAGGGCGTCTCGCTCGAGGGCATCGCGCGCATCCTGCAGCTCGAGAACCAGGTGCAGTCGCTCTCGCAGCGGGTGCGCGAGCTGGAGTCGGCCCTCGCCGACGAGCTCCTGAACCGGCCGGGCCGCCGCGTGTTCGCCGCCGGACTCGAGGGGGACGTGGTCACTCTGCGCCACGGCACGCGCGCGCAGCGCCGGACCGAGCTGGTCGTCTGGCGCCCCGCGCCACGATCAGGGGCCGCCGACGACGCCACACCCTGAACGAGGGGTAGCCTGACCGGGCGCCGCCCCGTCATCGCGGCGCCTGCCCCTCCGCTCGGGGCGGAGAGCAGGAGGACCGCCGTGGACCACGACAGCAGCACCCCGCGCGACGAGCGCGACGCCCGCCGGGAGCAGGCCGCCCAGGAGCAGTCCACCCAGGAGCAGGTGTCGAACGCTGCTCGACAGGAGCAGGCCCCGGACTCCACGCGCGCGTCCCGCAGGACGCCCGTCGTCCCCGACAACGGGTTCTCCCGCGAGTCCTACGCGATCCACGCCGCCCGCAGCGACCTCCCCCTCTTCTCGGATGCGCTGAACGCCGGCCGCGACGACTCCGGCTGGCTGTCGTCGCTCTCGAGCACCCTCGCCGGTCCCACCGGGCCGGTCGGCTCCCCGGACTCGGCCGCCGAGACGGCGCAGGCCGCGCTCGACCGTCGCACGCGCCGTCGGAGCGACGAGTCCGACTCCTGAGCCGCGGCCCCGGCTAGTCGCGCAGGCGAGTGGCGGCCATCCGGGCGTCGACCAGGCGGCCGCCGCTGAGGCGGGCGAGGATCACGGAGCCGAACGGCAGCGCGCGCACCAGGGGCAGACCCTCGACCCGCTCCTCGTCCGTGTAGCCGAGGAGGACGTACATCCCGACCACGGCGATCGCGGCGATCGTCGCGACCCGCGCCGGGATCTGGTCCATCGTGCCGCCTCCGCCGTCGATCGGCTCGGCGAGCGTGACGCACATGAGGAAGATCGACGCGTAGACCGCCAGGTGCACGTGGGAGCGGCTCCACGGGCGCGCGAGCGCGGCGATCGGCAGGATCCAGAGGGCGTACCAGGGGTGGATGGCGGTCGACGCCGTCACGAACGCGAGCAGCGCGCCGGACAGGCGGGCGAGCGGATCGATGGAGCGCCGCGACAGCATGAGGCGCGCAGCGATCAGGCCGGCGAGCCCGAGCGCGAGGATCTTGACCACGGCGATCGCCGCGGCGGGGTCGTGACCGGTGAACTCGACGGCGCGGGAGACCGAGACCGTGACGAACGACATCGGCGCGTACCAGTGCAGGATCGAGCCGGGCACGACCATCGCCGCGACCCAGCCGACCCCGACGCCCGCGAGCAGCCCGACGGCGACCACGAGGCCGAGCGCTCCGGCGCCCGTCCAGAGCCAGCCGCGGGTGCGCTCACGCCACGTCGCGTCGTGGCGCAGCCACAGGAGCGCGAGCACGGGGAGCGCGATCACGGCGATCGGCTTGATCGCGATCGCTCCGGCCATCAGCACGACGGCGGCGATGCGCCGGTCGGTCTGGGCGTAGTAGAGCGACGCGAGGATGAGCGCCAGCATCACGGAGTCGTTGTGGCCGGCGACGACGAAGAGCACGAGGGTCAGCGGGTTGGCGACGATCGTCCAGGCGGTGAGCGGGACCGAGAGGCCGCGCAGGCGCGCCAGGCGGAGCGCGTAGACGGCCATGACGGCCACGCCCGCGACCGACACGGCGCGGAGCATCGCGATCGAGAGCTCCGGTGCGCCGTAGCCCGCGAACTGCACGGCGGTGCGCTCGATCAGGAGGTAGAGGGGCCCGTAGGGCGTGGGCGTGTCGGCCCAGAGCGGGTCGACGCCGAGGTCGAACCAGCCCGGGAGCGTCGCGACGCCGTGGGTGTAGGGGTCGATGCCCTGGGTCATCAGGCGACCCTGCGCCACGTAGGAGAACATGTCGTGGCTGAACAGCGGCACCGTCACGAGGAGCGGAGCGGTCCAGGCGAGGGCCGCCACCACGATGGTGCGGACGGAGCCGGGGCCCGCCGCGAGCGCGACCGTGCGCAGGCGGAGCCACGCGATCAGCAGCAGCATCCCGCCGCCCACGACGAGGGCGCCGCTGGACTCGGTGAGCCAGCCCGTGGCGCGGATCGAGGCGACGAGAGGCCAGTCGCGGATGGGCGAGCCGGCGGGCAGGTAGCCCACGCCGAGCGAGCCGAGGAGGATCGCGATCGAGCCCAGCAGGCCCGTCGCCAGCGGTGCGGCCTCCATGAAGCGGAGCCGCGGTCGGCGCTGCCGTCCCGTTGCCCGGGCCGTGTCCGGCCGCTCGATCGTCCCCCGTGAAGCCATCGGAGCCACGCTAAAGGATGGGACTCCGAAGTGCATGGACGGCCGGTGAACGGTTGATCAGTCGGCGCTCAGGTTGTACAAGCACCCGCACGCGCACCGATCAGGGCAGGCGCGGCACCGGGGCCGGCTCCGCGAAGCGCAGCTGGTTGCCGAACGGATCGATCACGTCGAGCGCGAAGCCGAACGGCGTGCGGGTGATCCGCGGGTTGAGGTAGGGGTACGCCTTCGCGTCGAGCTCGGCGTGCAGCTCGCGGACACCGCGGAGGGCGACGTGCACCGCGGCGCCGGGACTGCCGTCGCGGTGGTGCTCGCTGAGGTGCAGGCGGAGCCCCGAGCGCGACACCTGCAGGTAGAGGGGGGCGTCGAGCGCGGCGCGGTGCTCCCAGTCCACCTCGAAGCCGAGGTAGTCGACGTAGAACTCGCCCGCCTTGGCGACCGAGAAGATCCGCAGGATCGGCACGGCCGCCTCCAGTCGCACCGGCTCGAGCCGGTCCGGCTCCTCCGCGCTCGACCGGTCCCGTGCACGCCGTCTCGTCTCCACGCCACGAGGCTAGCCGCCCCGCGGTCGGCCCGGCGCCGGAGGGTCAGTCGACGAGATCGAGACCGCGCAGCAGCCGGAGGGTCTCGACCCCGGCGGGCGGGCAGCGGCCCGTATCGGAGCCGTCGACCCAGTGCAGCGAGTCGATCTCGCCGCTCGGGCGCGCCTCCCGGTCGAGCTCGGCGGCGAAGACGCTCATGTGGACCTCCCGCCCCTCCGGCTCGCCGTGCGCCTGGGTCCGGACGGTGAACAGGGGCACGAGGCCGAGGGCGACGGCGCCGAGCTCCTCGCGGGTCTCGCGGGCCGCCGCCTCGATCCCGCTCTCGCCCTCGTCGACCTTGCCGCCGGGGAGGTAGAGGACGTCGCGGCCCCGCGCCGTGACCATCAGGACCTGCCGGTCGCGGAGGACGGCGACGGCGGACACGATGATCGGCGGGAGGGTGCTCATCCGCTCATCATGCCCGCCGCGGGCGGACCGTCGCGGCGCCCCCGCGGCTACCATGGGGGCACACCAGAAGGACGCGCGCAGCCGGCGCGCGCCGGGGCCCCGTGCGCCCGAACAGCTGAGGAGCAACCCGTGGCAGAACCCACCACCCTCGACAAAGTCATCACCCTCGCGCAGCACAGGGGATTCGTCTTCCCCTCGGGTGAGATCTACGGGGGCACCCGCTCCGCGTGGGACTACGGGCCGCTCGGCGTGGAGTTCAAGGAGAACATCAAGCGCCAGTGGTGGAAGACCTTCGTGCAGGGCCGGGGCGACGTCGTCGGCCTGGACTCCGCGGTCATCCTGCCCACGGCGATCTGGCACGCCTCGGGACACGTCGGCGTCTTCTCGGACCCGCTGACCGAGTCGCTGATCACCCACAAGCGCTACCGCGCCGACCACCTCTTCGAGAAGTACGAGGAGGTCAACGGCCACCCGCCCGTGAACGGCCTCGCCGACATCCCGGACCCGGAGCACCCCGACAAGGTCGGCCAGTGGACCGAGATCAAGCAGTTCTCGGGCCTGATGAAGACCTACCTCGGCGTCGTCGACGACGAGTCGGGGCTGCACTACCTGCGTCCCGAGACCGCCCAGGGCATCTTCACCAACTTCGCGAACGTGCTGCAGAGCGCCCGTCGCAAGCCGCCCTTCGGCATCGGCCAGATCGGCAAGGCGTTCCGCAACGAGATCACCCCCGGCAACTTCATCTTCCGCACCCGCGAGTTCGAGCAGATGGAGCTCGAGTTCTTCGTCGAGCCCGGCACGGACGAGGAGTGGCAGGAGACCTGGATGCAGCTCGCCTGGGACTGGTTCGTCGGGCTCGGGATGAACCCCGAGAACATCCGGCAGTACGAGCACCCGAAGGACAAGCTCTCCCACTACTCCAAGCGCACCGTCGACATCGAGTACCGCTTCAGCTTCGCCTCGGGCGAGTGGGGCGAGCTGATGGGAGTCGCGAACCGCACCGACTACGACCTCAAGACGCACATCGAGCACTCGGGCAAGGACCTCTCGTTCTTCGACCAGAACAAGAACGAGCGCTACGTGCCGTTCGTGATCGAGCCGTCGTTCGGTCTCACCCGCGCGCTCATGGCGTTCCTCGTCGACGCCTACGAGGAGCAGGAGCTGCCGCCGAACGCCAAGGGCAAGGTCGAGACGCGGACCGTGCTGCACCTCGACCCGCGCCTGGCGCCGGTGAAGGTGGCCGTGCTGCCGCTCTCGCGCAACGAGGCACTCTCGCCGCTCGCGCGCCGCGTCGCCGACCAGCTGCGCCAGCTCTGGAACGTCGACTTCGACGACTCCGGAGCGATCGGCCGCCGCTACCGCCGCCAGGACGAGATCGGCACCCCGTACTGCGTGACCGTCGACTTCGACTCGCTCGAGGACGACGCCGTGACCGTCCGCGACCGCGACACGATGAAGCAGGAGCGCATCCCGCTCGAGCAGCTCGAGTCGTACCTCTTCACCGGGCTCCGCGGGGCCTGACACTCCTCCCGGGACGCCGCCGACCGGACGGGTCGGCGGCGTCCCGCCCGGCGCGGACCAGCCGGCCCTGCGGTCAGCGCTCGCGGGCGAGCAGGGCGAAGACGAGGGTCGAGGTCCACTCGCCCTTGCAGAACTCGTCCTCCCGGTGGTGCGCCTCGAGGCGCATCCCGAGGCGCTCGCAGAGGCGGGCGGACGCGGTGTTCCGAGCGTCGAGCTGCGCGATCACGCGGTGCGCGCCGAGGGTGTCGAACGCGAGGTCGAGCAGCGCCCGGGCGGCCTCGGTCGCGTAGCCGCGCCCCTGCGCCTCCGGGTGCAGCACCCAGCCGATCTCGACCGCCTCCTGCTCGACGGACGTCGCGATGAGCGTGAGGTCGCCGATCATCCGCCCGGCGAGGACGCCCTCCCGGGGGACGATCGCCAGCACGGCCACGTCGCCGTCAGCGGCGAGCCGTGTCGAGGGGAGGCGGCGCTGCAGGTGCGCCCTCGACTCCTCGGGGGTGCGCACCGGCCAGCGGAGGAACCGGACGGCGTCGGCGTCGCCCTGGTAGCGCGCGTGGTCCTCGGCGTCCTCCGGTCCGAGGGGACGCAGGAGCAGGCGCTCGGTGAGCAGCGGCGCGGAGCGCAGCGGCTCCGCATCGAAGGGGAGCCGGAGGCTCACGCGGTGGCGGCGTCCGCCTCGGGGCGCGCGGCGGCGGGCTCGGCCGGGACCTCGATGCCGAAGAGCGCCTCGAGCCCGGTGAGGTAGGCCTCCTGGGCTCCGGCGCGCGCGTAGTCGCGGGCGCGGACGCTCGGGGTGTGCAGCAGGACGCCGGCGAGGTGGCGGAGCGCCTGCTCGGTGCGGCCGTCCTCGTCGCCGCGCGAGCGGGCCCGCTCGATCTCGGCGTCGAGCGCGTCGAACACGTGGGCGCGCAGGGCGACGACGGCCGGAGTGAGGCTCTTCTCGTCGGCGACGTCCGAGAACTTCCGGGCCGCCTTGTCGACGAGCGCGCGCGCCTGCTGCGACGCGTCGAGCACGTCGAGAGGCGCGTGCAGGCTGATCGTCTCGAGGTCGAGGAGCTCGACGCCGGCGACCGAGGTGACGTCGGAGGCGACGTTGCGCGGCAGGCCCAGGTCGATCACGAGCTGGCGCTCGCGGGAGAACCCCTGGAGGCGCCCGGCGGCGAGCAGGGCGGCGTCGAGCACCGGCTCCTGGGTCGTGGTGCAGGTGATGACGATGTCGGCCGAGACCGCCTCGAGCGCGAGATCGGAGGCGGCGATGGGCCGGAGCGAGCGGCGGGCGGCGAAGCCCTCGGCGCGGCCGGAGGGGGAGTGCACGGCGATGTCCACCACTCCGCGGTCGCGCAGGGCCGCGACGGTCGCCCGCGCGTAGCTGCCGGTGCCGACGAGGAGGACGCGGGCGGCCCGCCAGTCGGTGACGCGGCTCGCGGCCAGGTCGAGCGCGAGGCGCACGATCGAGCGGCCGGCGCTGCCGAGGCCGGTGCGGTTCTTGATGCCGCGCGAGGTCTGCGAGGCGCGCTGGAACAGCCGCTCGAGCTCGGAGGAGGTGGTGCCGAGGCGGCGCGCCTCCTCGAGGGACCGGCGGACCTGGCCCGCGATCTCGCCCTCGCCGACCACGACGGACTCGAGCCCGCTGGAGACGGCGAAGAGGTGCTCGGCCACCCGGTCGCCCGAGACGACGTCGACGCTCCCGCGCAGCTCGTCCTGCTCGACGCCGGTCGCGGCGCTGACGGCGGCGGTGGCGGCCTCGACGGCGACGGCCTGCGCGGCGGTCAGCGGCTCCTCGATGTCGAGGTAGGCCTCGAAGCGGTTGCAGGTCGCGACGACGACGGCTCCGGAGACGAAGTCGATCCCCTCGGAGAGGGCCGCGGTCACGGCGGAGGAGTCGACGGAGAGCTTCTCGAGGAGATCGAAGCTGGCGTTCTTGTGCGACGCCGTCAGACACAGAAGCACCACGTCAGTCTACGCGCGCTCTGCGGGGCGGGGTCCCCGGACTGGGGAGGAATGCACGGATGCGCCTGGAATAATGCCGCGGTGACCTCCCCCACCGACGGCCTGCTCGATCCGCTGCACCCCCTCTCCGCCGGCCGCACGGCCGACTCGCTGCTCCTGCGCGCCTACCGCTCCGAGCGGGGCGAGAGGACGCCCGTCTGGTTCATGCGACAGGCCGGCCGCAGCCTCCCGGAGTACCGGGCCCTGCGCACCGACACGAAGATGCTCGACGCCTGCCTCGACCCGGCGCTGGCGAGCGAGATCACCCTGCAGCCGGTGCGGCGCCACGGAGTGGACGCGGCCATCTTCTTCAGCGACATCGTGATCCCGCTGCGGCTCGCGGGCGTCGGCGTCGACATCGTCCCCGGTCGCGGTCCGGTGCTCGAGAAGCCGGTGCGCACGGCCGCCGACGTCGCCGAGCTCGCCTCGATCGACCCGTCCGTCCTCGACGAGACGCTCGAGCCCATCCGCGAGGGCGTGCGCCGCACCGTCGCGGGCCTCGGCGACACACCGCTCATCGGCTTCGCCGGCGCTCCCTTCACCCTGGCCGCCTACCTGGTGGAGGGCGGCCCGTCCAAGGACCACCTGCGTGCGCGGACGATGATGCACGCCGACCCCGCCGCCTGGGCTCAGCTGATGGAGTGGACCGCCGAGGTCACCGGCCGCTTCCTCCGCGCGCAGGTGCTCGCCGGGGCCAGCGCCGCGCAGCTCTTCGACTCCTGGGCCGGGGCGCTCTCGCTCTCGGACTACACGACCCATGTCGCTCCCGCCTCCGCGCGCGCCCTCGTCCACGTGCGCGACCTCGCATTCGACCACGGGGAGACGCGCCGCAACGTCCCGATCGTGCACTTCGGCGTCGGCACCGGCGAGCTGCTCGGAGCGATGCACGGCATCGGCGCCGACGTGGTCGGCGTCGACTACCGGATCCCGCTCGACGAGGCCAACCACCGCCTCGGCGGCTTCGTGCCGGTGCAGGGCAACGTCGACCCGGCGCTGCTGACCGCGCCGTGGGAGGTCCTCGAGGCCCACGTCGACGACGTGCTCCGCCGGGGCCTGAGCGCCCCCGCGCACGTGCTCAACCTCGGCCACGGCGTGCCGCCCGAGACCGACCCCGACGTGCTCACGCGCCTCGTCGCGTTCGTGCACGCCTGGCGGCCGTGAGCGAGGAGCGCCCCCGCGACGCGGCGTCGTACGACGTCGCGGTCGTCGGCGGCGGAGTGGCGGGGCTCGCCGCCGCCGCGGAGTGCCTGCGCATCGGCCTGCGCGTCGTGGTGCTCGAGGCGGGGGAGCGGGTCGGCGGCTCCGTCTCTCCGCTCGCGCTGGCCGGAGCCGCGCTCGATGCGGGCGCCGAGAGCTTCGCCACCCGCGGCGGCCACGTCGAGCGGGCGCTCGCCGCGCTGACCCTCGACGGCGTCCCGCTCGCCGAGTCGATCGTCGAGCCGCGGACGCACGGCTCGTGGCTGCACCTCTCGAACGGCCGCTCCGTGCCGTCGCCCCGGGCCGGCATCCTCGGCATCCCCGGCACGCCGCTCGCCCCCGACGTCGTGCGGGCGATCGGCCGCCGCGGTGCCTGGCGCGCCTGGCTCGACACCCTGATGCCCGTGCTGCGCATCGGCCGCGCCCACTCCCTCGCCGAGCTGGTGCGCACCCGGATGGGCGAGCGCGTGCTCGAGGACCTGGTCGCGCCGGTCGTCTCGGGCGTGTACTCGAGCCGGCCGGACGACATCGACGTCGACCTGGCCGCACCCGGACTGAACGGCGCGCTCACCCGCGCGGGCTCACTCGCCCGGGCCGTGGCCGCCCTCCGCGCGAACCTCCCGGCCGGAGTCGCGGTCCGCGGGCTCGAGGGCGGGATGCACCGCCTGGTCGCCGCGCTGGTCCAGCGGATCGACTACCTCTCCGGCGAGATCCGCACCGGCGCCTCCGTGCAGCGGCTCGAGGGCTCCGACGGGGACTTCGTCCTGACCCTCGCCGACGGCGCTCTGAGCGCCCGAGCGGTGATCGTCTCGACGCCGGAGCGCGACGCCCGGGCGCTGCTGGCCGGCCTCGCCCCCGCCGTCGCGGAGCGCGCCGACGAGGCGCCCCACGACTCCGTCGAGCTGGTGACCCTCGTCCTCGACGACGCCCGCCTGGACGCAGCCCCCCGCGGCTCCGGTGTGCTCGTGGCGCCCACCGCCACCGACGTCACGGCCAAGGCGATCACGCACGCGACCGCGAAGTGGGACTGGCTGGCCGCCTCCCTCCCTCCCGGGCGCCACGTGCTGCGCCTCTCCTACGGGCGCCCGGGCGAGCGCCCGCCGCTCGAGGGGCGCACCGATGCCGAGGCGGCGGCGATCGCCCTGCTCGACGCCTCGACGCTGCTCGGACTCGCCCTCGATCCGGCGTCGCTCGTCGACTCCGCCCGGGTGAGCTGGGCCAATGTCCGGCCCGCCGCGGCGCTGGGCCGCCGCGCGCACCTGGAGGCGTTCCGCGAGGCGCTCCTCCCGATCGAGGGAGTCGCCGTGACCGGCACCTGGATCGCGGGCACGGGCCTCGCCTCGGTGCTCCCGCACGCCGCCGAGACGGCCGCCCTTATCCGGCGCCGACTGGTGCGTCAAGGAGTCGGGCTGCCGAGCGACGCCCGCGACGCCGACGGCTACTCTTAGGCCCAGGCATCCGCGCGAGCGCGCGGCGTGCCCCGGCACGAGTGGTCACCGACCGCGTGGACGATCGCGAGAGCGACCCAGGACGAGGAGTAGGCGTGAAGGGCAAGATTCTTTTCGTGGCAGGAGCCGCAGCCGGGTACGTGCTGGGAGCACGCGCCGGCCGCAAGCGGTACGAGCAGATCGCCTCGGCGGCAGGCCGCTTCTGGCGGACCCAGCCGGTGCAGGACGTCGCGGGCGCCGTCGGCGGTGCCGCGAAGACCCAGCTGAGCAGCGTCTCGGACAAGGCGTACGAGGTCGTGCGCTCGGTGGTCGTCAAGGCCGTGTCCGGCGGCAGGAAGGCCCAGGGAGCGAGCGACGCGGAGGCGTCGGCCGCCGCCCGCAAGGCGGCCTCGAAGGTCGACGAGGCCGCGGCGTCGGCCGGCTCCGGCGGGTCGACGACGTCCACCTCCACCAGCAGGGCCTAGTGCTCATCCCCCCGGCCGTGCCAGGCGCGCGCCGGCCGGCACGTCCCACCCTCGAGGAGCTCCCGTGGTGAACGAACGCAATCCCAAGAACGCCCGATCACTGGGAGAGCTGGTCAGCGACCTGCCCGGCCTCGTGATCGAGCTCGTCAAGGCCGAGGTCGCCTCGCTGAAGAACGAGCTGGCGGGCAAGGCGAAGAGCGCGGGTCTGGCCGTCGGCCTGTTCGCGGTCGCGGCCTTCCTCCTCCTGACCGCGTGGGCGACGCTGGTCGCCTTCGCGATCATCGGCATCGCCTCCTGGCTTCCGGCCTGGCTGTCGGCGCTGATCGTGACGGTCTTCTTCCTCCTGGTGGCCGTGATCCTCGCCCTCGTCGGCGTGCGCACCATCAAGAAGGCCGTGCCGCCGGTGCCGCAGGACTCGATCAACAGCATCAAGAAGGACGTCCAGGCGTTCAAGGGAGTGGGCAGCTATGACAACTGAGCGATCCGTCAGCAGCACCACGCCCCGCTTCGTCGACCCGGCGGAGCTGAAGCCCGGCCAGCTGAAGGCCGACATCGAGCGCGCTCGCTCCGAGCTGGCCGCGACCCTCGACGCGATCGAGTACAAGGTCAACGTGCCGCGCAAGGTGCGCACGGCCCAGCGGACGATCGAGCGCAAGCTCCAGGTGGTGCGCCGCCAGAACCCCTCCGCGCTGATCGCCGGAGCGGTCGGCGCCGCCGCCGCCGTGGGCCTCGTCGTCTGGGGCGTCGCGAAGCAGATCATCGAGGACTGAGCGCCGGAGGGCCCGGGGTGCTAGCGTCCCGGGCCCTCCGGCGCCAGAGCCCCCGCCGCTTTTGTGCATCGGCACGAGCGGAGGGATGATGGATCAATGACCGATCAGACCGCCGGCACGGCGGGTCCCGTTCAGTCCGCCCCCGACACGAGCGCCGCCGCTCCGGCGCCGCAGCCCCCCGCCGATCAGGATCACTCCGATCAGGCCCTGGGATACACGCTCTGGGCGGTTCTCCGCAGGGATCCCGCACGTCCGTTCACCCTCTCCAGCGACGCCGTGGATCCCGCGGTGAAGCAGTACGAGCACCTCGTCGCCCAGCTCGAGGGCGAGGGCGTGACCGTCCGCGGCACCTACGACGTCTCGGCCCTGCGCGCCGACGCCGACATCATGCTGTGGCTCACGGGCCCGGCGCCCGAGGAGCTGCAGCGGGCCTACCGCGAGCTGCGGCGCACGGAGCTGCTGGTCGGCCTCCTGCCGACGTGGAACGCGATGGGCGTGCACCGCGACGCCGAGTTCAGCTCGAACCACCTCCCCGCCTACATGCGCGGGAAGGCGCCGGCCCGCTGGCTCACGGTCTACCCCTTCGTCCGCTCCTACGAGTGGTACATCCTCCCCGAGGAGGAGCGCCGCGCGATGCTCGCCCAGCACGGGCGCCAGGGCTCGCGGTTCCGCTCCGTCCTGACCAACACGGTCGCCTCGTTCTCGCTCGGCGACTACGAGTGGATCCTCGCCCTCGAGGACGAGGAGCTCGTCAACCTCGTCGACCTCATGCGCGACCTGCGCGCCACCGAGGCCCGCCGCCACGTGCGCGAGGAAGTCCCCTTCTACACAGGCCGGCGCATCGACGCCGACCAGATCGCCGAGGTGCTCCGATGAGCGACACGACCAGCGAGCCGATCCTCGTCCGCGGGGCCACCCCTGCGGCGGCGTGCGGCCCCGAGCACGTCGAGGTCCCCGTGGCCTACGACGCGATCCTCCTCGCCGGCTTCGGCGGGCCGGAGGGTCAGGACGACGTCATCCCGTTCCTCCGCAACGTCACCCGCGGCCGCGGCATCCCGGAGGAGCGCCTCGAGGAGGTCGCCCACCACTACCGCCACTTCGGCGGCGTCAGCCCGATCAACGCGCAGAACCGCGCGTTGAAGAAGGCGCTCGAGGCCGAGCTCGCGAACCGCGGCATCGACCTCCCCGTGCTCTGGGGCAACCGCAACTGGGCGCCCTACATGAGCGAGGCCGTCGCCGAGGCGAAGGAGCGCGGGTTCACCAACCTGCTCGCCATCGCCACCAGCGCGTACTCCTCCTTCTCGTCCTGCAGGCAGTACCGCGAGGACTACGCGGCGGCGCTCGACGCGACCGGCCTCGAGGGCGAGCTGCGGATCGACAAGGTGCGCCAGTTCTTCGACCACCCCGGCTTCGTCATGCCGTTCGTCAAGGCCGTCCACGACGGGCTCGACGAGCTGCGCGAGCGGATGCCCGACCTCGATGTCACGTCCGAGGTGGAGGTGCTGTTCTCGACGCACTCGATCCCCATGGCCGACGCCGAGCGCAGCGGACCTCACGAGCGCCACGACGACGGCACCGTCGTCGACGTGCACGAGTTCGGACCGGGCGGTGCCTACGAGGCGCAGCACCTCGCCGTCGCCGAGGTCGTCATGGCCGCCGCCACGGATGAGGACGTGCCCTGGCAGCTGGTCTACCAGTCGCGCTCCGGCCCGCCCACCCAGCCCTGGCTCGAGCCGGACATCAACGACGCCATCGCGGAGCTGCCGGCCCGCGGCCGCCGCGCGCTGCTGATCGTCCCGCTCGGCTTCGTGTCCGACCACATGGAGGTCATGTGGGACCTCGACAACGAGGCCCTCGAGACCTCGGAGGAGCACGGACTCGTCGCGCTCCGCGTCGCGACCCCCGGCACGGACCCGGTCTACGTCTCCGGCCTGATCGACCTGGTCCTCGAGCGCGTCAACGGCGTGCCGACCGAGGACCGGCCCTCGATGACGGCGCTCGGCCCCTGGTACGACGTCTGCCGCCCCGGTTGCTGCGAGAACGTGCGAGCGGGGTTCAAGCCCGCCCTGGCGGGAGTCGCACCGTGATGAGGAGTCGTCTGTCGTGAGCATCAGAGTCGGCACCCGCGCGAGCGCGCTCGCGGTGGCGCAGACCCGGATGACGGCCGATCTGATGTCGGCCGCCGCGGGGGTCCCCGTGGAGCTGGTGCGCATCGAGTCGGACGGCGACCGCATGCGCGGCTCGCTCGCCTCCCTCGGCGGCACCGGCGTGTTCGTCAGCGCCCTGCGCGACGCGCTGCTCGCCGGGCGCTGCGATGCGATCGTGCACTCGCTGAAGGACCTGCCCACCGCTGCGGTGGAGGGCCTGCTGCTCGGAGCGGTCCCCGAGCGGGAGGACCCGCGCGACGCGCTCTGCGCCCGCGACGGGCTCACCCTGGCGACCCTGCCGGTCGGAGCCCGCGTGGGCACGGGCTCGCCCCGCCGGCGCGCGGCGCTGCTGGCCGCCCGTCCGGACCTCGAGATCGTGGACATCCGCGGCAACATCGACACCCGGCTCCGGAGGGTGCTGCCCGGCAGCGACTCGCCGCTGGACGCGATCGTGCTCGCCCTGTCCGGCCTGCGCCGCCTCGGCCGGGTCGACGCGATCACCGAGGTGCTCGGCTTCGACGTCTCCCCGCACGCCCCCGGTCAGGGAGCGCTGGCCATCGAGGTGCGCGACGAGGAGCCGTCGGAGGAGCTGCGTGCCGCTCTCGCAGCGGTCGAGCACGTGCCGACCCGCGCGGCGATCACGGCCGAGCGGTCGCTCCTCGCCTCCCTCGAGGCCGGGTGCGCCGCTCCGATCGGAGCCTCCGCGGTCGTCGAGGAGGACCGCGTCGTCCTGCACGGCGTGGTCTTCGCCGTCGACGGCACGGCGTCCCTCGCACGGGAGGTCGCGGAGCCGGTCGATAACGGTTCGGTCGGCGGTGGTCGACACCGGGCGGATCCGCAGTATGGTGGTCGCGAACTGCCCGTCGTCGAAGCCGCGTTCCGTTGCGGCTCTCTGCTCGCTGACGCGCTTCTCGGTGCGGGTGCCGCCGAACTCGCACCCCTGGGAGCCCCTTCGTGATCGTCCCCGCCGCCTACTCCCAGTGGGAGAAGCCGTTGCAGGGGTGGCGCATCCTCGTCCCCCGCGGAGGCCCGTGGGGGGACGGTGTCGCCGCCGCTCTCCGAGCCAAGGGAGCCTCGCCCGTCGTCGCTCCGATGATCAACTTCGCGCCGACCGACGACTTCCCCGCGCTCGAGCAGGCCCTCGCCGACCTCGAGGCCGGCGCCTTCGACTGGATGACCGTCACGAGCGCCACCACGGTCGATGTCCTCTCCCTCCTGCGCACCACCGTGCCCGCGAGCACCAAGGTGGCGGCGGTCGGCGAGACCACGGCGGCCGCGCTCGTCGCCGCCGGGTACTCCGTCGACCTCGTCCCCTCCGAGGACAACTCCGCCCGCGGCCTCCTGGCCGAGTGGGAGGAGGCCACCGGCGGCCGACACCCCCTGCGCGTGCTGACGCTGCGGTCCGAGATCGCCAAGCCGCTGCTCACCGAGGGCCTCACCCGCATCGGGCACGACGTGCGCTCCGTGGTCGCCTACCGCACGGTCGGCGTCCCGGTGGAGGAGCGCGTCGTGGCGGATGTCGCCGGCGGAGCCGTGCACGCGATCCTCGTCACCTCGGGCAGCGTGGCGGAGCAGGTCCAGAAGCAGCTCGGCCCGGTGCCCGAGTCGATCCTCGTCGCCGCGATCGGCCCGCAGACCGCGAAGGACGCCCGCGCCTTCGGCCTGCGCGTCGACGTCGTCGCCGACGAGCGCTCGGCCTCCTCCCTCATCGACGCGGTCGCCGCCGTCGCCACGGAGCGCGCTCCCCGCTGAGCCGCCTCCCCGGCGCGACGTCGGCCGGGAGGGGCGGGCCTCGCCCCGCAGGCCAGGGATCCGCCTCTCGGCTGACGTCCTGCGTCCGGAGCACCTCCACGGGGTGGGGCGTCCGCGCTCCCGGGGGGTGCTCGGCGGGGCGGGATTACGCTGGAGGACATGACTGCCATCCGCCCGCGCCGCCTCCGCACGTCCCCCGCACTCCGCCGTCTCGTCCAGGAGACGCGCATCCACCCGGCGCAGCTGATCCTGCCTCTCTTCGTGGCCGAGGGGATCACCGAGGCCCGGCCGATCGGGTCGATGCCGGGGGTGATGCACCACTCGCTGGACAGCGTCCGCGGAGCGGTGACGGAGGCGGCCGAGGCGGGGATCGGCGGCGTGATGCTGTTCGGCGTGCCCACCACGCGCGACGCGGTCGGCTCCGGTGCGACCGACCCCGACGGCGTGCTCAACGCCGCGACGCGGGTCGTCGTGGAGGAGGTCGGCGACGCGCTGGTCGTGCAGACCGACCTGTGCCTGGACGAGTTCACCGACCACGGCCACTGCGGCGTGCTCGACGACCGCGGGCGCGTCGACAACGACGCCACGCTCCTCCGCTACGAGGAGATGGCGCTCGCCCAGGCCGAGGCCGGCTCCCACCTGCTCGGGCTCTCGGGGATGATGGACGGCCAGGTCGGGGCGATCCGCGCCGCTCTCGACGGCGCCGGGCACCTGGACACCGCGATCCTCGCGTACTCGGCGAAGTACGCCTCCAGCTTCTACGGTCCGTTCCGCGAGGCCGTGCAGTCCACGCTCGAGGGCGATCGCCGGACCTACCAGCAGGACCCGGCGAACCGCCGCGAGGGCCTGCGCGAGGCGACCCTCGACCTCGCCGAGGGCGCCGACGTGGTGATGGTGAAGCCGGCCATGAGCTACCTCGACGTGCTCTCGGACGTCGCCTCCGTCTCGGACGTGCCGGTCTGGGCGTACCAGGTGTCGGGGGAGTACGCGATGATCGAGGCCGCCGCCGCGAACGGCTGGATCTCGCGCGAGCCGGCGATCCTGGAGTCGGTCACGGGGATCCTCCGCGCGGGGGCCGACGCGGTTCTCACGTACTGGGCCGTCGAGATCGCTCGCGACCTGCTGAAGTAGCCGCTCCTCCTCCTGGGAGCGAGCCTCGGCATCTCGTCCGAAAGCGCTCCTCCGGCGCGAGGGCGCCGGGCGGCGCGCGTACCCTGGAGGGGTGACCACCTCGGCGAACGACACTCTGTACGAGCGTGCCCGGCACGCGATCCCCGGAGGCGTCAACTCGCCCGTCAGAGCGTTCCGCTCGGTCGGCGGGACCCCGCGCTTCATGGTCTCGGCCGCCGGCCCGTACATCACGGACGCGGACGGGCGCGAGTACGTCGACCTCGTCTGCTCCTGGGGCCCTGCCGTCCTCGGGCACGCGCACCCCGAGGTCGTCGCGGCCGTGCAGGAGGCGGCCGCCCGCGGTCTCTCGTTCGGCGCGTCCACTCCCGCCGAGACGGATCTCGCCGAGCTGGTCAAGGCGCGGATCACGGCCGGGGGAGTCTCGCCGATCGAGAAGCTCCGCCTGGTCTCCACCGGCACCGAGGCGACGATGACGGCGATCCGCCTCGCCCGCGGCGTCACCGGCCGCGACCTGCTGATCAAGTTCTCCGGCCACTACCACGGCCACTCCGACGGGCTGCTCGCCGATGCCGGCTCCGGTCTCGCGACCCTCTCGCTGCCCGCCTCCGCCGGCGTCACGGCCGCGACCGCGGCCCAGACGATCGTGCTGCCGTACAACGACCTCGAGGCGGTGCGCGCGGTCCTGGCCGAGCGTGGCGCCGACATCGCGGCGGTCATCACCGAGGCCGCGGCCGCCAACATGGGCGTCGTCGCTCCGGACCCGGGCTTCAACGCGGCCCTCGCCGACCTCGTGCACGCGAACGGCTCGCTGCTGATCATGGACGAGGTGCTCACCGGCTTCCGCGTGAGCGCCGGCGGCTGGTGGGGGCTCGAGAACCGCGGCGCCGAGGCTCCGTACCTGGCCGACCTCTACACCTTCGGCAAGGTCATCGGCGGAGGGATGCCGGTCGCGGCTCTCGGCGGCCGTGCGGACGTCATGGACCACCTGGCGCCGCTCGGGCCGGTGTACCAGGCGGGCACCCTCTCCGGGAACCCGGTCGCGGTGGCCGCGGGCATCCGGACGCTGCAGCTGGCCGACGACGCGGTCTACGCCTCGCTGGACGCCACGGCGCTGACGCTCCAGCGCGAGGTGTCGGCGGCGCTGACGGCCGAGGGCGTCGCGCACACGGTGCAGACGGCCGGGAGCCTCTTCAGCTTCATGTTCACGGACCTGGGCCGGCCGGTGCGCGACTACGCCGAGGTCCAGGCGCAGGAGTCGTTCCGCTACCCGGCGTTCTTCCACGCGATGCTCGATGCGGGCGTCTCGCTGCCGCCGTCGGTGTACGAGGCCTGGTTCGTCTCGGCCGCGCACGACGACGCGGCGATCGGGCGCATCGTGGACGCGCTGCCGGCGGCGGCGAAGGCCGCGGCGGCCGCTCGGGCGTAGGCTCCGGGGCCACCCGCGGATCAGGCGGGGGGCCCGCCGCACCGGATCTCCGGGCGGCGGACGTTCCGCGCGCCCGGCCGCCGGCGTGCGGCGACCGGACAGGGGCCCTCAGCCCCGGCGCGAGACCGACTTCGGCAGCACGAACACCAGCGCGAAGGCGGCGACCGCCATCAGGGTGCTGAGGAGCATCGCGGGAGCCGCGGCGTCGAGGAAGCCCGAGGCGACCGTGTCCGGACCCGTGATGACGAGGCTCCCGAACAGCACGCTGCCGATGACCGCGATGCCCACGGCCGAGCCGATCCGCTGGATCGCCGAGATCACGCCGCTCGCCGCGCCCGCGTCCTGCGGGTCGACGGTCGAGACGATGAACTGCACGTTCGGGGCGATGAAGAAGCCGTTGCCGAGGCCCGCGATCAGCAGCGGCGGCAGGAGCTGCCAGTTGCTGATCGAGTCCGGGGTCGCGGTCAGCAGCACCAGCCAGACCCAGCCGAGCCCGACGGCGAGGAGTCCGCTGCCCATCACCAGGACGTTGCGGCCCAGGCGCGCGGTCATCCGGTTGCTCTGCGAGGAACTGATGATGCTGCCGATCGCGAAGGGGATCGAGACCAGGCCCGACTCGAGCGCGGTGTGGCCGAGGCCCGACTGCCAGAGCAGCGAGATGGTGAAGAAGATGCTCGTGAAGGCGGCGAAGTAGACCAGCGCGAGGATCACGCCTCCGGTGAAGGCCGGGTGGCGGAACAGCGACGGCGGCACCAGGGGAGCGCGGCCGCGGCGGACGTGGAGGACCTCCCATGCGCCGAACGCGGCGAGGAGCAGGACTCCGCCGGCGATCGAGAGGAAGGTCCACAGCGGCCAGCCCTCGTCCTCGCCCTGGATGAGCGGGACGAGCAGGGCGACCAGGCCGCCGGAGACGAGCACGAGGCCGAGCCAGTCGACGCCTCCGCTCGGGGCGCGGTCACCGGCCTCGAGGTCGCGGCGGGCGGGGAGGAGGACCGCGGCGGCGATCAGGGTCGCGACGCCGATGGGCAGGTTCACCCAGAAGACCAGGCGCCAGCCGTTCTCGTCGCCGAAGGCCTGGATGATCAGGCCGCCGATGATCGGGCCGAGCGCCGACGAGACGCCGAGGACCGCGCCCATCACCGCGAAGGCCTTGCCGCGCGAGGGACCGCGGAAGAGGAGCTGGATGTAGGCGTTGACCGCCGGGACGAAGACGCCGCCCGCCAGGCCCTGCACGATGCGGGCGATGACGAGCTGGGTGTCGTCCGCGGCCAGTCCGCACGCGAAGCTGGCGACGGTGAAGAGGGCGATGCCGCTGACGAAGACCCACTTGTGCCCGAAGCGGTCGCCGAGGCGGCCGGCGGGGATGAGGGCGAGGCCGAACGCGAGGGCGTAGCCGGAGATGATCCAGGAGAGCGTCGACTCGGAGGCGTCGAGCGTGGTGCGGATGGTGGGCAGCGCCACGTTCACGATGGTCGTGTCGAGCAGGGCGATGAACATGCCCGCGAGCAGGACGATCAGCGAGCGCCAGGCGCGCTTGTCGGGGGCGGGAGGGGCGCCGGTCGATCGGGCGGTCGACGTCTCGGTCATCGCAGGAGTGCCTTTCGAGCAGGGGGGGGAGGGGTGGTCCGTCAGACCTGTTCGAGGGACGCGAACGGATGTGAATGCTCGCAGGAGAAACCGGGTTTCCGCACGCCGGGATCTGTGGGGGCCTTCAGGCGGAGGGCTCGCCGCAGGCTCGCCTCGCGGGGCGTCAGCGGATGCGCGACTCCGCCAGCCGGGCGCAGTCGATGCAGAGCTCGGCCGTGGGCCGGGCGGCGAGGCGGGCGGCTCCGATCGGGCGGCCGCACGAGGCGCAGTCCCCGTAGCCGCCGGTGCCGAGGCGGGTGCGAGCGGCGTCGAGCTCGCGCGCCGTGCGGCCGAGAGCGTCGCGGACTCCGGCCATCCGCGACCACTCGGCCGAGAGCGGCGTGCCCTCCGGGTCGTGCTCGTCATCGGCGGTGCCGTCGGCACGGTCGCGCAGGAGCTCGGCCAGCGAGGCCTCGAGCCGGGCCGCCTCGTCGCGCGTCTCGGCCTGCCGCTCGGCCAGCAGCGCGTCGAGGAGGCGCGCCTCGTCCGGATCCATCGGCATCCGACCATGCTGCCACCCACGCGAGCGGCGGGGCATCGTTGTGCGATCCGGCGCTGACCCGGCGGCGGGCGGCGGGGCAGACTAGAGGCATGCCCGTCGTGACCGTGCTCCCCGACCGCCTCGAACTCCGCCTCACCGCGGCCGAGCGACTGCTCGCGTTCCACCGC
Organism: Rathayibacter sp. AY1F9; assembly: GCF_002932155.1. NCBI lineage: Bacteria > Bacillati > Actinomycetota > Actinomycetes > Micrococcales > Microbacteriaceae > Rathayibacter > Rathayibacter sp. AY1F9. Next base: position 83,193 of record NZ_PSVA01000010.1, read on the forward strand.
AGCGACGTCGTCGTCGACCGGTCGAGCATCCGCTCGGCGACGGTCACCGAGGACCCCTGGATCTGGGTCCGGGGCATCCGCGCGCCGGGCACCGCGGTGCCGCTCACGCTCGCGGCCGGCACGTGGAAGTTCCACGGCGGCAAGGACTTCCTGCTGATCAAGCGCACCGCCTCGGCCGTCGTGATCGACCTGGTCGACGAGGACTACTCCCGCCTGATCGTGAGCACCAAGCACGCTCCCGAGCTGATCGCGGCCCTCCAGCTGGGGACGACGACCGCGGCGATCCCCGTGATCGAGACCGACGACCTCGTGATCGTCCCCGAGGTCGCCGAGCAGGCGGAGCAGGCCCAGGCGGCCGCCGCGGAGAAGCGCGCGAAGACGAAGGCGAAGGCGGCGGAGGCCGCGGCCGTGGCCGCGGAGGCGGCGGGTCCGGCGACGGTGGTCGAGGGCCGGGAGGCGGCGAGCGGCGGGAGCGCGGCGGCCGCGGCGACCGCGGCTCCGGAGGCGGACGGCGCCGCGGAGGACGTCGCGGCGCCGACGGAGTCAGCAGCGGGGGCCGCTCCGAAGAGCCCGAAGGCCACGCCGAAGGCCGCTCCGAAGACGAGTGCTCGGACCGCCGCGAGCACGCCGGCCGAGTCCGGGGCTTCCGCGCCCGTGGACGTCATCGGCTCCGAGCCGATCGACTCCGCAGCTCCGGTGAAGCCCGCCGAGCCGAAGCCCGCGGAGCCGAAGCCCGCCGAGAAAAAGTCCGCGGGATCGAAGCCCGCCGAGCCGAAGCCCGCCGGATCCGAGTCCGCCGAGCCCGCCCCCGCGAAGCCGGGGCCGGCCGCGAAGCCCGCGCCGAAGCCCCGCACGCCGGCGAAACCCCGCGCCGCGCGCCCCGACTCCTCCGTCGGTCACGCGTCGGCCGAGCCGAGCGGCGCCACCGAGGCCGCGGAGTAGCGCACCGCCGCACGAGCAGCAGCCACGCAGCGCCGGCCGAGGCGCCCCCCTCCACGCTCGAGGCGGGCGGACGCCCTCCGCCGACGCCGTGCCCTCAGGCGCGGACGTCCACCAGCGTCCGACCGTGCGAGCGGCCGGCGAGCACGTCCTCGGCCGCGTCGACCGCCCCGCCGAGCGGCACCGTCGTCGTCAGCTCGTCGAGCAGCTCCAGGTCGAGGTCGTGGGCGAGGCGGCGCCAGGCCTCCTCGCGGAGCTTGCGCGGCGCCTCCACCGAGTTGATGCCGGCCAGCGTCACTCCGCGCAGGATGAACGGCATCACGCTCACCGGCAGGTCCGGGCCCTGCGCGAGACCGCACGCCGCTACGGTGCCGCCCCACCGCGTCTGCGCGAGGGCGTTCGCGAGCGTGTGCGAGCCGGCGGAGTCCACCGCTCCCGCCCAGCGCTCGGACTGCAGCGGCTTCCCGCCCTCCTGCAGCTCGGCGCGGTCGATGACGTCGGAGGCGCCGAGGCGCTGGAGCAGAGCGCCGTGCTCGCCGAGCCGGCCGGTCGAGGCGACGACCTCGTGGCCGAGGCGCGCCAGGAGCGCGACGGCGAGCGACCCCACGCCTCCCGAGGCCCCCGTCACCAGGACGGGACCGCTGCCCGGCCGCACGCCGTGCCGCTCGAGCGCCAGCACGGCCAGCATCGCCGTGAAGCCCGCGGTGCCGATCGCTCCGGCCCGTGCCGCCGAGATGGCGCCGGGCAGCCGGAGCAGCGACGCGGAGTCGACACGCGCCCGCTCGGCGAGCCCGCCGTCGTGGCGCTCGCCGAGGCCGGCGCCGTTGAGCACCACCCGGTCGCCGGAGTCGAAGCGCTCGCCCGCCTCGCCGTCCGCGTACTCCACGGTGCCGACCAGGTCGATGCCGGCGACGAGCGGGGTGCGGCGAACGATCCCGGGCCGCCCCGCCAGCGCCAGGGCGTCCTTGTAGTTGACGCTCGAGTACTCGACGGCGATCGACACGTCGCCGTGCGAGCGGTCGGGATCGTCGCGCTCGAGGAGGCGGGCTCGGTTGGGGGTGTCGGAGTCGGAGTGCCGCTCGACGACGATGGCTCGGTACATGGGCCCACGCTACGCCCGCGGGCCCGCGGCCGGGCGGTCAGTTCAGGGGCCGGGTGCCCTCGGGGAGCGATCCGCCGGAGTAGAGGGCGGAGGCCGCGCCCTGGAGCGCCGTCAGGGCGACGCGCTGCGTCCACGGACCGTAGGAGACGCGGGCCAGCCCGAGCTCCTCGAAGCGGGCGGGGGACTGCGATCCGGGGACGCCGATGACGCTGACGCGCTGCCGCCCGAGGGCGGCGACGAGGGACTCCAGCTCGGCGTCCTGGAGCAGCCCGGGGACGAAGAAGCAGGTGGCGCCGGCGTCGAGGTAGGCGCGGCCGCGCTCGACGGCGTCGGCCAGGACCTCGCCGCGGTCGCGGTCGCCGGCGCGGAGGAGCACATCCGTGCGGGCGTTGAGCGCGAAGGGCACCGCCTCCTCCTCGGCCGCGGCGACGGCCTTCTCGACCGCTCGCAGCGCCTCCGGGAGCGGCTTCGCCTGGTCCTCGAGGTTCGCGCCCACGACGCCGATCCCGATCGCGCGGCGGACCGTCTCGCCGGCGTCGCCGTAGCCCGCCTCGAGGTCGGCCGAGACCGGGACCTCGACGGCGGCGACGATGCGCTCGATCATGCCCAGGTGCAGCTCCAGCGGGATCCGCTCGCCGTCCTCGTAGCCGAACGCCGCCGCGATGGAGTGGCTGGCGGTCGCGAGCGCCCGGGTCTCCGGGAGCGCGGCGACCGTGGTCGCGCTGATCACGTCCCAGACGTTCACCACCTGCAGCAGCTCGGGGGCGGTGTGGAGGTCGACGAGGGTGCGCCCGCGCGCTTCGATGCTCATGGCACGAGCGTAGGGCCCGCGTGCGCGGCGCAGGCCGCCGCATCGCAGTCGGCGCAGACCACGAGCTGGGCGCGGCAGGAGAGGTCGGTGCAGTTGCGCATCCGGCTGGTCGGCGCGGCGCACGAGGTGCAGCGGCCCAGCACCTCGGCGTCGGGGGAGAAGGAGACGGAGCCGCGGCCGTCGAAGACGTACAGGGCCCCCTTCCACAGACCGCGGTCGCGCCGCGCCTCGGCGTAGCGGACGACGCCTCCGTCGAGCTGGTACACCTCGCCGAAGCCGCGCGCCGTCATCAGGCTCGACAGCACCTCGCAGCGGATGCCGCCGGTGCAGTACGTGACCACGGGCCGGCCCTTGAGGTGGTCGTAGACGCCGGCGTCGAGCTGCTCGACGAACTCGCGGGTGCTGGAGACCCCCGGCACGATCGCCCCCTCGAACCGGCCGATCTCGGCTTCGAAGGCGTTGCGGCCGTCGAAGAGCACCACGTCGTCGCGCTCGGCGACGAGGGCGTCCAGCTGGTCCGGGTCGAGCCGCGGAGCCGTCCCGACGACCCCGTCGGCGTCGACCCGCAGCTCGTCGGGCGCGCCGAACGAGACGATCTCGTCGCGCACCTTCACCGAGAGACCGGGGAAGTCGAGGCTGCGGCCGTCGTCGTCGAGGCCGGAGCCGTCGCTCCACTTCACCTCGAGTCCGTGGAATGCCGAGTGCTCACGGGTGCGGCGGACGTAGCGCTTCAGGGCGTCCATCCCGCCGCCCAGCGTGCCGTTCACCCCGTGCTCCGAGATCAGCAGGCGCCCGCGCAGGCCCAGCGACTCGCACAGCTCGCGCTGCCACAGCCGCACGGACTCGGGGTCGGCCAGCGGCACGAAGCGGTAGAACAGCAGGATCTTCGGCAGCACCGGCACATCCTACGAGGACGTCCGGACCGGGGCGCGGCGTGTGGCAGCATCGTCGGGTGCCCGACGCCTCCGCCCCCGTGCCGCACTCCCGCCTCGAGGACGTCTTCGGTCTCGTCACCGGTGCGTTCGTCGTGTCGCTCGGCCTCTACCTGCTGCGCGCGAGCCAGGCGGTCACGGGCGGCACCGCGGGTCTCGCACTGCTGCTGGGGTACCCGCTCGACATCCCGTTCGGCGTGATCCTCGTCACGGTCAACGTGCCGTTCCTCGCCCTCTCGCTGTGGAAGAAGGGCTGGCGCTTCACGCTGCGGACCATGTTCTCGATCGTGCTGGTCTCGGTCCTGGCGGGCCTGCACCCGCTGGCGTTCGGCGAGCTGCGGATCGAGCCCGTCTACGGCGTCCTCACGGGCGACGTGCTCGCGGGGATCGGCCTCCTGATCCTCTTCCGGCACGGGTCGAGCCTGGGCGGATTCAGCATCGTCGCCCTGATCGCGCAGGAGCGGCTCGGCTGGCGGGCGGGCTACGTGATGATGGCGCTCGACGCGTGCGTGGTCGCGGCCGCGCTGCTGGTGGTGCCTCCGCTGAACGTGCTGATCTCGGCGGCGGGAGTGGTGGTGCTCAACCTGGTCCTGGCGTTCAACCACCGGCCCGGGCGCTATCTCGGGTCCTGACCCCCTCCGCAAGCCCTTCGGCGCGCACCGCCGGGTTCCTAGGCTGAGGGCGCGGGCCCCCGCCCGCCCTTCCCGAACGGAGAAACCGGATGTCCGACTGGACCTACGACCCCTACGCCCGCCTCGGCGAGGTGCCGACCTTCGCGCTCGAGAGCGACGACATCGCCGACGGTGCGCCCCTGTCCGCCCGCCACTACGGCGAGGGCTCCGGCGGCGAGGACGTCTCGCCGCACCTGCGCTGGTCGGGAGCCCCCGCCGAGACGAAGAGCTTCGCCGTGACGGTGTTCGACCCCGACGCGCCCACCGGCTCCGGCTTCTGGCACTGGGCCGTCTACAACCTCCCGGCCGACACCACGGAGCTCCCGACGGGAGCCGGAGCCGCCGGCTTCGAGCTGCTCCCGGCGCGCGCGCAGACGCTGCCCAACGAGATGCGGCTGCGCCAGTTCGTCGGAGCGGCGCCGCCGGACCGCGAGCACCGCTACTTCTTCGTGGTGCACGCCCTCGATGTCGAGTCGCTCGACCTCGACCCGGAGTCGACGCCGGCGATCCTCGGCTTCAACGCGCACTTCCACACCCTAGCGCGGGCGCAGATCGTCGCCACGGCGACGCCGGACGGCGCGAAGGACTGACCGCTCCGCGGGGAGCGCGCGCTACCCGAAGAGGGTGCGCGCCTCCTCGTAGCGGGCGTCCGGCACCGTCTTGAGGGTGCCGAGCGCCTCGGCAAAGGCCACGTGGTAGATGTCGGTGCCGCGCAGGGCGACCATGCGGCCCCAGTGCTCGGCGACGACGGAGTCGATGGCGGCCATGCCCAGGCGGGTCGCGAGGACGCGGTCGAACGCGGTGGGCGTGCCTCCGCGCTGGATGTGGCCGAGCGTGGTGGCGCGGGTCTCGATGCCGGTGCGCTCCTCGATGAGCGGAGCCAGCAGCTCGCCGATGCCGCCGAGGCGGGGCCGGCCGAAGGCGTCGAGGCCGCGCTCGGAGTGGGCGTCGTCCATCGTGTCGAGCGAGAAGCCCTCGGCGACCACGACGAGCGGTGCGCGCCCGCGGTCCTGCGCGCTCTGCACCCACTCGACGATCTGGTCGAGGGAGGTGCGCTTCTCCGGGATGAGGATGACGTGGGCGCCCGCGGCCATGCCGGAGTGCAGGGCGATCCAGCCGACGTGGCGGCCCATGACCTCGGCGACCATGCAGCGGCCGTGCGAGTCGCCGGTGGTGCGGAGGCGGTCCATCGCGTCGGTCGCGATGCCGACGGCCGTGTCGAAGCCGAAGGTGTAGTCGGTGGCGCCGAGGTCGTTGTCGATGGTCTTCGGGACGCCGACGATCTTGAGGCCCGCGTCCGTGAGGCGCTTGGCCGCGGCCAGGGTGCCCTCGCCGCCGATCGCGATGATCGAGTCGATGCCGTTGCGGTCCATCATCTCGGCGATCTTCTCGGGGCCGCCGTTCTCGCCCTCGAAGGGGTTCGTCCGGCTGGTGCCGATGATCGTGCCGCCCTGCTTGGCGATGCCCTGGATCTCGGGGCGGCCCAGGGGCAGGAGGTCGCCGTCGACCACTCCGCGCCAGCCGTTCCGGAAGCCCACGAACTCCTGGTCGTAGACCTTGATGCCCTTGTAGACGGCACCGCGGATGACGGCGTTGAGGCCGGGGCAGTCGCCACCGGAGGTCAGGATCCCGATCTTCACCCGCTCAGGTTAGAGGACCCGGTGAACGGATGTGCACGCGGACGACGACGGGCCCCTCCTCGCCGCCTCGAGGAAGGGCCCGTCGTCGTGCTCTGTGCTGGTGGGACTAGGTCGTGACGAGCTCGCCGTTGACGCCGCGGGGGAAGAATCCGCCGGTGCGCGTGCCGGCCGCGGGGTTCAGGTACACGATGTTGAGGACCTGGCCCGGGGTGCGGCTGAACGCGATGGAGCTGCCGTCGGTCGGGACGATGTTCGCCTGGCCGTTGACCTTGACGCCCTGGTCGAGGTCGGTCTTGCCGTCGAGGCTGTCGCGCGCGTCGGAGAGCTTGTTCGCCGAGTCGGACAGGTCGGCGGCGTAGATCGCCGAGCGGATCGCGCCCGCGTGGTACGCCTCCACCGCGAGGATGCCGGCGGCCGCGTCGAGGTAGGTCTTCGACTGGATGAGCGGGGCGGCGCCCTTGTAGGCGGTCACTCCCACGTCCTCGAAGACGAAGGCGCCGAGCAGGAAGTTCGACTCGCTCGCGAACGGGTCGAACGACTGACCGGCCTTGATCAGCCCCGCCGCAACGGCGGCGGAGTTGAAGCTGTCCTTCAGGTTGATCGCCGGGCGGGCCACCTTCGCGGTGCCCAGCGCGGCCCGCAGGAACTGCACGTGGGCCTTCTCGTCGTTCGCGACCTCGGTGGCGAAGCTCTTCAGCCACGGGGTCTTGAAGTCGACGGGGCGGCCGCCGATGACGCCGCCGGGCGTGCCCTTGCCGGTCACGTCCGAGCCGCCGAGGCCGGTGCCGTAGACGGCGCGGAGGTAGAACTCGGCCTCGAGGTACTCGAGGTTGAGGGCGAAGTTGAGGATCGAGGCGTCGCTGGGGCCGCTGGCAGCGACCTCCTCGGCGGAGGCGGTGGGCGCGGCGAGGGCCGCGGCTCCGATGCCGAGGCCGGCGACGCCGGTGGCCTCGAAGAAGCGGCGACGGTCGAGAGCGGTCTCAGAGCTCTTGACGATCGCGTTGCGGATGAAGGTCGTGTCGAACATGTGCGCATCTCCAGTGATAGGCGGGTGCCGGGCGGCTGGAGCGCCGCCGCGACAGCGCGAAGCTACGCCCGGGATCGACCTGCTGACCAGTGGAAACGGGCGATCGGATCCGCGCATGTGTTCACGCCGTCTGAACCAATCCGCCGGGCGTGTCGCTCCGAACACGTCGTGGATGGGGGTTCTGTGGAGGAGCGTCCGATCCGGTGTCGGAGCCGCCGGTTACCATCACTGCGTGTCGATCCCCGCCCCTGCTCCGGAGCCCGCCTGGGCGACGGTCTACGCGCCGGCGGAGCCGGTGAGCCTCGCGCTCACCCTCCGCACGCTGCTGCGGGGCTCGGGCGACCCGACCATGCTCCTCGACGCGTCCGGCTTCTGGCGGGCGTTCCGCACGCCGCTCGGCCCGGGCACCCTGCATCTGCGGCAGGCGGTGGACGGCGCGGTCCACGCGCGCGCCTGGGGCGGGGGAGCGGAGTGGCTGATCGACGCGGTCCCCGAGCTCCTCGGCCACGGCGACGACTGGAGCGGGCTCGACCTGTCGGCCCACGCGCCGCTCGCCGAGGTGCTCCGCCGCTCGTCGGGCCTGCGCCTCACGCGCGCGAACCTGGTGTTCGAGATGCTCGCGCCGTCGGTCCTCGAGCAGAAGGTCACGAGCACGGAGGCGTGGCGCGCCTACCGGGTGCTGGTGCGCCTCCACGGGGAGCCCGCCCCGGGGCCGGTCGCTCTGCACGTGGCTCCGAGCGCGCAGCAGTGGCGGCGCGTGCCCTCGTGGGACTGGCACCGCGCGGGAGTGGATCCGCGGCGCTCGCGGACCGTCCTCACCGCCGCGCTCGTCGCCTCCGGCCTCGAGCGGACCCTCGCGCTCGGGCGGGGCGGCGACGAGGTCGCCCGCCGGCTGCAGTCGGTGCCGGGGATCGGGCCGTGGACGGCGTCCGAGGTGATGATGCGCGCCCACGGCGATCCGGACGCGGTCAGCGTGGGCGACTACCACCTGGCCGCGGCCGTCGGCTTCGCGCTCACGGGTCGGCTCGGGGTCGACGACGACGGCATGCTCGAGCTCCTCGAGCCGTGGCGCGGGCACCGGCAGCGGATCATCCGGCTGATCGGCTGCAGCGGAGCGAGGAAGCCGCGGCACGGCCCGCGGATGACCATCCAGGACCACCGCCGGCACTGATCCGCTCCTCCACAGGGGCGGCTCGCGGGCGAGTCGGCGCGACCACCGCGTCACGCCGCGTTCGCGCGGCGGGTCGGGCTTAGCCTCGGAGGATGCAGCAGTCGACGACCCCAGGTGTGCCCGGCAGCGACCCGGAGCGCGAGCCCGACGAGGCGGCCGTGCGGAGCGGGGTCGACGCGACGATCGGTGGTCGGACGCCGGAGGGCGGCACGGGGTCGGACGACGAGGTCGAGGCCGGTGAGGCGCGCGACTCCGTGAGCGGGGCCGAGGTCGTGCCGGCGCCGGAGTCCGCGTCCGAGAACGTGGCCGAGCCTCAGGACGACCAGGAGTCCGACGCTGAGGACGTGGCTGAGCCTCAGGACGAGCAGGAGTCCGACGCTGAGGACGAGGACCTGCGCGAGCCCGGTGTTCAGGACGAGGACGAGGTCGTGCGCGACGCTCAGGACGAGGCCGTGAGCGAGCCCGATGCAGAGGACGAGGTCGTGCGCGACGCTGAGGACGAGGTCCTGCGCGGGCCCGACGCCGCGTCGGAGTCGGAGCTCGCCGCGCCCGCCGCCGCCGAGCCCGAGGTCGACGACCGCCAGATGATCGAGCGCGTCGAGTCCCTGGTCCGCCGCTGGATCGCGCGCAGCGGCGAGTTCCCGGTCGAGCCCGCCGCCCAGCGGCTCGCGGGCGTGCTCCAGGACCCGAACGGACTCGACTTCACCGTCGGGTTCGTCGACGGCGTCGCCCGGCCCGAGGACCTCTCGGTCGCGGCCGAGAACCTCGCGGCGCTCACCGCGAAGACGCCCGCCTTCCTCCCCTCCTACCTGCGCGCCGCGATCAGCACCGGCGGCGCCGTCGGCCCCGTGCTGCCCTGGGTGGTCGTGCCCGCGGCCCGCCGGGTCCTCCGCCGCCTCGTCGGGCACCTCGTGGTCGACGCCTCGGAGGCGCGTCTCGGTGCGGCCGTCGCCGCGCTGCGCGAGGGCGGCGACCGGCTCAACCTCAACCTCCTCGGCGAGGCCGTGCTCGGCGAGCGCGAGGCCCGCCGCCGCCTCGAGGGGACCCTCCGCCTGCTCGAGCGGCCGGACGTCGACTACGTCAGCGTCAAGGTCTCGAGCGTCGTCAGCCAGCTGTCGATGTGGGCCTTCGAGGAGGAGGTCGACCGCGTCGTGGAGCGTCTCACCCCGCTCTACCAGGCCGCCGCGTCCGGAGCCGACCCCACCTTCATCAACCTCGACATGGAGGAGTACCGCGACCTCGACCTGACGGTCGCCGTGTTCCGGCGCCTCCTCGAGCAGCCGGGCATGCTCGACCTCGAGGCGGGCATCGTCCTGCAGGCCTACCTGCCCGACTCCGTCCGCGTGCTCGACGAGCTGACCGGGTGGGCGCAGGAGCGCCGGGCCCGCGGCGGAGCCCCGATCAAGGTGCGCGTCGTGAAGGGCGCGAACCTCGCGATGGAGCGGGTCGACGCGGCCCTGCACGACTGGCCGCTCGCGACGGTCGGCAGCAAGGTGGAGGCCGACACGAACTACAAGCGCCTGCTCGACCGGGCACTGCGGCCGGAGCGCGTCGACGCGGTGCGCGTGGGCGTCGCCGGGCACAACCTCTTCGACCTCGCCTGGGCGTGGCTCACGGCGACCGAGCGCGGGGTGACCGGCGCGGTCGAGATCGAGATGCTGCTCGGGATGGCGACCGGGCAGGCGCGCGCCGTCCGCGAGGACGTGGGACGCCTCCTCCTCTACACGCCCGTCGTGCACCCGCACGAGTTCGACGTGGCCATCTCGTACCTCATCCGCCGGCTCGAGGAGAACAGCAGCCCCGAGAACTTCCTCTCGGCCGCGTTCCGCCTCGACGACGAGGAGGTGCTGCAGCGGGAGCTCGGCCGCTTCCGCGCCTCGCTCGAGGCCCTCGACGACTCCGTCCCGCCGCCGAACCGCACGCAGGACCGCCTGCGGGAGTGGTCCTCCGGCTCCGGCCGCCGCCTCGTGCAGGAGCACGCCCGCGCCGGCGAGCGGGCGCAGGACCCGGCCGCCGCGGGCCTGACGCAGGCCGTCCTCGGCCTCAGCCGCGGCTCCGGTGCCGCCGCCGCGACCGCGGGCTTCCACAACGAGCCCGACACCGACCCCGCCCTCCCCGGCAACCGCCGCTGGGCGCGCCTGATCACCGAGCGCATCGCCGGCTCGACCATCGGAGCGGGCACGGCCGACGCCGCGCGCGTGAGCACCGAGGCGGAGCTCCAGGAGGTGCTGCGCGCGGTGTCCCGCCGCGCGGAGCGCTGGGGCGAGCGCCTGGGCTACGACCGAGCGGCCGTGCTCGACCGCGCCGGCCTCGTCCTCGCCGCGAACCGCGACCGCCTGATCGAGGTGATGGCCTCCGAGACCGGCAAGACGATCGCCGAGGCCGACCCCGAGGTCTCCGAGGCCATCGACTTCGCCCACTACTACGCCACCCGCGCCCGCGAGCTCGACGCCGTCACCGGGGCCACCTTCGTCCCCGCGCGGGTCACCGTCGTCGCTCCGCCGTGGAACTTCCCGGTCGCCATCCCGGCCGGATCGATCCTCGCGGCGCTCGCCGCCGGCTCCGGAGTCGTGGTGAAGCCGGCGCCCCAGGCCCGCCGCTCGGCGGCTGTGCTCGTCGAGGCGCTCTGGGACGCGGGCGTCCCGCAGGAGCTCCTCGCCCTGGTCGACCTCGACGAGGAGGAGCTGGGACGGGCGCTGATCACCGACCCCCTCGTGGACCGCGTGCTGCTCACCGGCTCCTACGAGACCGCCCGCCTCTTCCGCTCCTGGCGGCCCGGCCTCGCACTGCAGGCCGAGACCAGCGGCAAGAACGCGATCATCGTCACTCCCCACGCCGACTACGACCTCGCCGTCGCCGACATCGTCCGCAGCGCCTTCGGGCACGCCGGCCAGAAGTGCTCCGCCGCCTCCCTGGTGATCCTGGTCGGCTCGGTCGCCCGCTCCAAGCGCTTCCGCGCCCAGCTGGTCGACGCCGTCACGTCGCTCCGCGTCGGCCGGCCCGACGACCCGTCGGCGGTGATGGGGCCGCTCATCGAGGAGCCCACCGGCAAGCTCCTGCACGCGCTCACCACGCTGGGCGGAGGCGAGTCGTGGCTCGTCGAGCCGCAGCGGCTCGACGAGAGCGGCACGCTCTGGTCGCCCGGGATCCGCGAGGGCGTCACCGAGGACAGCTACGTCCACCTCACCGAGTTCTTCGGCCCGGTGCTCGGGATCATGCACGCGGCGACCCTCGAGGACGCCGTCCGGATGCAGAACGGCACCGAGTACGGGCTCACGGCCGGGCTCCACTCCCTGCACGCCGACGAGCTCGCCCTCTGGATCGACTCGGTCGAGGCGGGCAACCTCTACGTCAACCGGGGCATCACCGGAGCCATCGTCCGGCGCCAGCCCTTCGGCGGCTGGAAGCGCTCGTCCGTCGGCGGCGGCGCGAAGGCGGGCGGACCCAACCACCTCATCGGCCTCGGCTCCTGGAAGCCCTCGCCCGCGCGCTCCTCCTCGACGCTGCACCTGCGCGGCCTCGACGACCGCGCGCGCCAGTTCATCGAGGCGGCCCAGTCCTCGCTCCGGTTCGAGCAGTTCGACCTGCTCCGCCGCTCCGCCCTCTCCGACCAGCTCGCCTGGGCGACCGAGTTCGGCGTCGTCACCGACATCTCGAAGGTCGGCGTCGAGCGGAACCTGTTCCGCTACCTCCGCGTGCCGATCGCGCTGCGCCTGGCCGACGGCGGCGACCTCGGAGAGCTCCTCCGCGTCATCGCCGCCGGCCTGCTGACCCGCTCCCGGATGGACATCTCCACGTCCCTCCCGCTCCCGCCGCGGGTAAAGGAGATGCTCGGCGGCGACGAGCTCGCCGAGATGGCGGGCCTCGTCCCGCGCATCGTCGTCGAGACCGACGCCCAGTGGCTCGAGCGCGCCGCGGCCGGCCGCATCACGGCGCCGCGCATCCGCATCATCGGCGACATCGTCTCCGACCGCGTCGACGGCTATGCGGGCCCGCAGGCCCCCGGCAGCCCGACGCACGGACAGCAGGCCGTCGTCCGCCGATCGTCCGACTCGACCGGCTCCTTCACCGACGTCGTCGCCGGCATGACCCGCGGCAGCACGGGCAAGCCGGTCCCGCTCACCCGCGCCGACGGATCCCGCGTCCCCCTCGCGACCGCCCTCGCCGAAGCCCTCGGCGGCGCCCTCGACACCGCCGTCTACGCCGACCCGGTCACCCCCGCCGGCCGCGTCGAACTGCTGCCCTTCCTCCGCGAGCAGGCGATCTCGATCACGAACCACCGCTTCGGCAACCCGATCGATCTGAGCGACGACGTGCTGTAGTCGATTCCACGCCCGTCCCTGACGGGCGTGGCGCGGTCGGCTTCTCGACGGGGTGCGTTCTGAGGAGCGGGGGGCGTTCGGCTACAGCGATCCGCTGGTACGCGGATCGCTGGTTCGCCTCGGGGGCGGTGCTCGCGGGGATGGTGTGGATCGTGTGTGGCGCGGTCGGCTTCTCGACGGGGTGCGTTCTGCAGGGCGGGGTGCGTACGGCTGCAGCGATCCGCTGGTACGCGGATCGCTGGTTCGCCTCGGGGGCGGTGCTCGCGGGGATGGTGAGATCAGGCTGGCGCGGGTCGGCCTCCCGACGGAGCCCCGGGACGCGGCTCGACGAGGCGCGGGGGGACTTACTTGTCGCGGCAAGTAGTGGGTAGGGTGGGGGGATGAGTGCGCCCGAGACACGCTGGCTGACGCCCGATCAGCTCGACGCCTGGCTGCGCTTCATCGCGGTCGTGGAACTGCTGCCGGGCGCCCTCGACACGCAGCTGCAGCGCGACGCGGGGCTCACGCACTTCGAGTACCTGACGCTGGCGATGCTGTCCGAGGCGCCCGACCGCGCCCTCCGGATGACCACGCTCGCCGCCCGCACCAACGCGACCCTGCCCCGGCTCTCGCACGTGGTGACCCGCCTCGTCGCCCGCGGCTACCTCGAGCGCCGCCCCTGCGCCTCCGACGGCCGCGCCACGAACGCGGTGCTCACCGACGCCGGCCTCCAGAAGATCGTCGACACGGCGCCCGGTCACGTCGCGACCGTGCTGGCCGACGTCATCGATCCGCTCGACGCCGAGCAGATCCCGCAGCTGGCCGACATCATGTCGCGCATGCTCGCCCGGCTCGACCCCGAGGGCAGGATGACGGTCGACGCCGTGCGCTCCTCGCTCGGAGACCCCGACACCCGCTCCTGCTGAGCGCACCGACCCCTCGCTCCCGGGGCGGACCGGCCTCGGCCGCGGCCGGATCCGTGTACAGGGACTCCCGGACGTGCCCGTCAGGGTCCTCGAGGCCGCGCGCCCACATGGAGCCGAGGCCCTGCACCGCGACCGGCTCGGCGCCGCCGGAGGCCTACCCGTTCCCGAGCACCTCGCCGACCTCCTCCCGGCTGCCGACGCTCACCGCGAAGAGGCCCTGCACCTGGGAGCGCGCGTCGACGATCTCCTTCGATCTGGAGGTCGAGAAGGAGGGGTGCGGGAGGAGCATCGCGGACACGGGCTCGGAGGCGACGGAGCAGGCGGCGTCGCCGCTGAACAGAGGATTCAGGGCTGAAAAGGAGATCCAGGGTCCGGCCGAGCGCCGGGGAGAACGCCCTCGAGCGCTCCGGATCCGTGAACGGAAGGTCGACGAGGATCGAGTCGACGGCCCTCCGCGTCCGTACGGCGATCGGCCGCGCGACACGCGGGAGTCCGTGCCATCATCGCCTCGTGCAGTTCACCGCGACGCTCTTCCAGATCGGCAACAACACCGGCATCGAGGTGCCGCCCGAGGTCCTCGAGGCACTCGGCGGCGGCAAGCGTCCCGCCGTCGCGGTGACGGTGAACGGCTACCGCTTCACCAGCACGGTCGGAGCGATGGGCGGACGCGTGCTCATCCCGTTCTCGGCCGAGAAGCGCCGCGAGACGCAGCTCGCCGGCGGTGACGCGATCGACGTCGTGATCGAGCTCGACACCGCGCCGCGCGAGGTCGTCGTGCCGGAGGACCTGGCGTCCGCGCTGGCCTCGGCGGGCGCTGCGGAGCGCTTCGCCGCGCTCTCGCCCAGCGCGCGGAAGGCCCACGTCACGTCTGTCGAGGGCGCGAAGGCCGCCGAGACGAGGGCGCGCCGCGTCGCCTCGATCGTCGCGGCGCTCGCCGGCTGACGGGCGCGCCACGGTCCGTGACGCGACCTCCCCGCCGGATAGGCTGCCTCCGGCGCCCCACGGCGGAGCGCCCTGGAAGCGGAGTCGGGGGACTTGATGGGTGCGGTTCGGCGTTGGGTGTTCCCGATCGTATGGATGGTCATCATCGGAGCGGCGAGCATCGCCCTGGTGAAGATCGCGTTCTTCCCGGACGGCGCGGCCGAGGCCGATCCGACGCAGCCGACCGGTGAGATCACCGAGCCGACCGTCACGGTCGCCCGCGGCACGGTCACCAACGACCTCACCCTCCAGGGCACCGTCGCCGCCGACCCCGCCGTGCCGCTGAAGGCGACGGCGGCCGGAACGGTCGACGACGTCTACGTGCAGCAGGGCGCGGCCGTCGCGTCGGGCGATCTCATCTACGACATCCGCGTCGAGACTCCGCGCGACCCGGTCGAGACGACCGGCCCGGACGGCGCCGTCACCCTCACCCAGCAGGAGCCCTCCGTGCGCTTCGAGCGGGTCTACGCCGCGACCGGCGGCACCCTCAGCGCCCTCGGCGTCATCCACGACCAGGCCGTCACGGTCGGCGAGGTGACCGGACAGGTCGCGCCGCCGAGCTACGCCGTCACCGGCACGATCGACGCGCAGCAGCTCTACCGCATCCAGAACCGGCCGACGGAGGCGCAGGTCGCGATCACCGGCGGGCCCGCGGGCTTCACCTGCACCGACCTCACCATCAGCACCCCTCTCGCCGGAGCCGGCGAGGGCGGCACGACCGGCGGCGCGACGGACGGCGGCGGCGGGACCTCCACCGGCGGCTCCGGCACGAGCTTCACCTGCCAGGTGCCGACGGAGGTCACCGTGTTCCCCGGGCTCGCCGCCTCGGTGACGCTCGCGGGAGGAAAGGCGGAGGACGTCCTCGTCGTGCCGACCACCGCGGTCGAGGGCACCGCCCAGTCCGGCGTCGTGTTCCGCCGGGCGGACGACGGCAGCACCGAGGAGGTCCCGGTGACGCTGGGACTCACCGACGGCAGCTCCGTCGAGATCACCGGCGGAGTGGAGGAGGGCGCCGAGCTCCTGCAGTTCGTGCCGGGCGCGGAGGAGGCTGCTCCCGACGCCCAGCTGGGCGGCGACTGCATCGCGCAGCCCGACGGCTCGGTCTTCTGCTCGTGACGATCCTCCGGCTCGAGGGGATCCGCAAGGTCGTCCCGCTGCCCGACGCACCGCCGCTGACGATCCTCGACGGCGTCGATCTCGAGGTGGGCGAGGGCGACCACGTCTCGGTCGTGGGGCGCAGCGGCTCCGGCAAGTCGACGCTGCTCAACATCCTCGGACTCATCGACGAGCCCACCGAGGGGCGGATGCTGCTCGAGGGCGCTCCCACCGAGACCCTGTCCTCGCGGGCCCGCGCGCGCATCCGCGGCGGCAGCATCGGCTTCATCTTCCAGCAGTTCAACCTGCTGGAGGGGCGGACCGCCCGCGAGAACGTGATGACGCCGCTGCTCTACGCGACCGGATCGGAGTTCTGGCGCCGCCGCGACCTCGCGGCCGAGATGCTGGAGCGGGTCGGCCTCGGGCACCGCGTGGACTCGATGCCCGGGCGCATGTCCGGCGGCGAGCAGCAGCGGATCGCGATCGCCCGCGCCCTGGTGCGCCGACCGCGGCTGATCCTCGCCGACGAGCCGACGGGCGCCCTCGACACCGACACCGGCGAGAGCGTGATGGGCCTGCTCGACGAGATCGCCCGCGAGTCCGGCTCCGCGCTGGTCACCATCACCCACGACCCGGCCATCGCGGCGCGGGCCGAGCGCCACTACCGGCTCGACCACGGCCGCCTGGGCTCGACCGCGGATGCGGGCCCCGTCGCCGAGGCGGCGGTCCTCTGATGCGCGCGCTCGTCGGGATCGCCGGCGCGATCGTCGAGGCGTGGACCGAGCTGCGGATCCACCGCGGACGCGTGCTCCTCTCGCTGATCGGAGTCGCGGTGGCCGTCGCCGCCCTGACCGCGGTCGTCGCGGCCGGCGGCATCGCCCGCCAGGCCAGCATCGAGCAGGCCGAGCGCTCCAGCGGGCGCCCGGCGAGCCTCTTCCTCTCCGCCTACCCCTCCGGTACCGGCACCTCCGAGGTGGATGCCGACGCACTCCAGGCCGCGTGGACCGGTGCGCTCGAGCGGTACTCCATCACCTACGCGAGCCGCTCGACCTACGGCAGCGCGCGCGTCCAGTTCGCCGACGGCGCCGTCGACGTCGCGGTGCAGGCGGTGGACCAGCCCTTCGCCGAGATGCACCGGCTGAAGATCGTGGACGGCTCCTGGTTCACCGCCCGCGACTCCCAGCGCCTCGCTCCCGCCCTCGTCGTCAACGAGCGCTTCTGGGAGCGGATCGGGAGCCCGGATCTGCGCACCCACCCGGTGGTCACCCTGCTCGGCTCCGAGCGCGACGTCACGGGCGTGGTGGTCGGCGTGACTCCCTCCTCGCAGTTCGAGACGGATCCGTCGATGATGATGCTCGCGGACGCCTACCCGGCGGTCGCCCGCGACGCCGACCCGCAGTACGGCGGGCAGGGCGTGCCGAACTACGAGATGTGGGTGCCGCTCGACCTGGCCGAGCCCCTCGCCGCGGCGGTGGAGCGCGACGTGGCCGGCGCCCTGGGATCCGACTTCGAGGTGTCGGTCGACCGGCAGGACTACCTGGTCTACGACTCCGACCCCTTCGGCGTGCTGACCTGGGTGATCGGCGGCGTGGCGGGCCTGGTGCTGGCGCTCGGCGCGCTCGGACTGCTCAACATCGCCCTGGTCACCGTCCGGCAGCGGATCCGCGAGATCGGCATCCGACGCAGCTTCGGCGCCTCCTCCGGCCGCATCTTCTTCTCGATCATGATGGAGAGCGTCGTGGCGACCGTCGTCGCGGGAGTGGTCGGCGTGACGGTCGCGGTCATCCTCGTCACCAACCCGTGGACGGTGGCCTTCGTGCAGGACAACGGGATCGCCGACATCCCGCCTTTCCCGGCCGAGGCGGCGCTGCTCGGGCTCGGGGCGGCGACCCTCGTCGGCGCGCTCGCGGGCCTGGTGCCGGCGATCGTCGCCGTGCGGGTGAAGGTGATCGACGCGATCCGCTACTGAGGCCCGCCGAGGGTGACGACGAGCTCGTCGCCCTCGAGCGCGGCGCGCGCGTCGGAGTAGTGCGCGATCCGGGGCAGCCCCCGGGTGCTCGCACTCTCGTGGCTCCCGACGACGATCACGCGCATGCCCGCGTCCAGACCCGCCCGGATGCCGGCCTCGGCGTCCTCGAACACCAGCGCTTCCTCGGGGGAGACGCCGAGCAGGGCCGCGGCGGCGAGGTAGCCGTCGGGAGCGGGCTTGCCGTTCGCGACGTCGTGCGCGGTGACGACGGTGTCGGGGGAGGGGACGCCCGCCGCAGCCAGACGTGCGGCCGCCAGCGCCGGGCTCGCGGACGTGACCAGGGCGACGCGCTCGCGGGGGAGTGAGGCGAGGAACGCCGTCGCGCCGGGGATCTCGACGGTGCCCTCGGTGTGCTCGAGCTCGTACGCGTCGAGCTCCGCGACGATCGCGTCGACGTCGCTGCCGGCCGGAGCGAAGCGGCGGACGCTGTCGGCGGCGCGGACACCGTGAACGGCGCCGAGCACCGCGTCGTGGTCGAGAGCGAAGCGCTCGGCGAAGGCACCCCAGATGGTCTCCACGACGGCCGTCGAGTCGACGAGCGTCCCGTCCATGTCGAAGAGGGCGGCGCGGGCTCGGAGGAGGTGGGGCATGCGTCCATCCTGGCGGTCGGCGGCCTCCGGTGCCTGCCGGTGCGGACAGCGCTCGGACAGCGCGCGATCAGCCCGCCCTCAGGCCACGCATCGTGTCGCGGCGCTACGGTGGTCCGAGATCGCGGGCAGACGCCCGGAGGGGAGTGGAGGACGCCATGACGGACGACAACGGAACCGGCACGGACCAGGGCGCGAGCACGGGCGGCGAGGCCTCCGGACCCCGCGCCGGGTGGTACCCGGACCCGGCGGGCTCGTCCCGTCAGCGCTGGTGGGACGGGACCGGCTGGACGGAGTCGCTCCGCGACGCGCCGGCGGCCACTCCCACCGCCCCGGCCGGGAGCGGGTCGGCGCAGGCCGCCGTGACTCCCGTTCCGCCGACCGCACCGACTCCGCCCGCGCCGCCCGCCGAGCGTCCCGCCTACGGGGAGACGTCGAGCGGGGCGGCGACGAGCTACGGGCAGTCGGCCTCGGGTCGGTATCCGCAGCAGCCGTCGTCCGCCGACCCGCAGCAGAGCTACGGCCAGCAGGGCTACGGGCAGCAGGGCTACGGGCAGCAGGGCTACGGGCAGGGCTACGGCCAGCAGGGCGCCGGCCAGCAGCAGCCGCAGCAGCCGCAGCAGGGCTACGGCCAGCAGGCTCCCCAGCAGTACGGCCAGCAGCAGCAGCAGCCCTACAACCAGCAGCAGCCGCAGTACCCGGCCTACTCCACGGCTCCCGGAGCACCCGTGCAGCAGCGCGACACGAGCATCGTCACGTCCACCCCGTGGATCTGGGTGGTGGTCCTCCTGCCGCTGCTCTCGGCGCTGTCGATCTTCCTCCTCCCGCCGAGCGCGATCGTCGACTCGTCGATGGCCTCGACCTACGGGCCGAGCTCCTCGATGGGGATGTCGACGGCCTACCTCGTCGGCCTCGGCGTGCTCCAGGTCGTCGGCTTCCTGATCTACGCGGCGGAGGTCGTCTTCGCCTTCCTCGACTGGCGCCAGCTGAAGCGAGCCGGCCTGCAGCGTCCGTTCCACTGGGCGTGGGCCTTCCTCGCCGCTCCCTACGTCTACGTGATCGGCCGAAGCGTGGTCGTGAAGCGCGTGACCGGCGGCGGCCTCCTCCCGCTCTGGGTCTTCCTCGGCGTCGTGGTCGTGTCGTTCCTCATCGCGATCGGCTGGACGGTGTCGCTGTTCTCCCAGATGACGCAGGCCTTCGCTCCCGCGGGCTTCTGAACCCGTGCGCGCCGCCGATCTCGTCCTGACCGGCGGCGCCGTCTTCACCGCCGACGCCGTGCGCTCCCGAGCGCACGGCGTCGCTGTCGTCGGAGGGCGGATCGTCGCGGTCGGCGCCGACGCCTCCGACCTGATCGGGCCGCGCACCGAGGTGGTCGACCTCGAGGGCCGGATGCTCGTCCCCGGCTTCCAGGACGCCCACGTGCACCCGGTCTGGGGCGGCGCCGCGCTGCTGCGCTGCTGGCTCGGAGCGGGAGGGTCGCCCGCCGAGCACCTGGCGACGGTCGCCGGGTACGCGGCTCGGGAGAGCGGAGCGGAGTGGATCCTCGGCGGCGGCTGGAACCTGCCCGACTTCCCCGGAGGCACCCCGACCGCCCGCGAGCTCGACACGGTCGTCCCTGACCGGCCCGCCTTCCTCACCAACGCCGACGGGCACGGCGCCTGGGTCAACTCCGCCGCACTGCGCCTCGCGGGGATCGACCGCACGACGCCGGACCCCGCCGACGGCCGCATCGAGCGCCTGGCCGACGGCACCCCCTCCGGCACCCTGCACGAGGGGGCGATGGACGCGGTCCGCCGCCACCTCCCGCCCGCGAGCGCGGACGAGCTCCACCGCGCGCTACTCCTCGGGCAGGAGACCCTGCACTCGTTCGGAGTGACGGCGTGGCAGGACGCGATCATCGGCTCCTACGGCGATGTGGGCGACCCCGGTCCGGTGTACCGCCGCGCGGCGCTGAACGGCGAGCTGACCGGGCGCGTCCGCGGTGCGCTGTGGTGGGACCGGGGCCGCGGCATCGAGCAGATCCCGGAGCTCGTCGAGCGGCGCGCGGCGCTCGCCGCCGACCGCTTCGCGCCGACGACCGTCAAGATCATGCAGGACGGGGTCGCCGAGAACTTCACGGCGGCGATGCTCGAGCCCTACCTCGACGGGCACGGCGGCCATGGTCACGGCGACGGCCTCTCGATGGTCGACCCGCGCCTCCTGAACGAGGCCGTGCCGCTCCTGGACGCGGCCGGGTTCCAGGTGCACTTCCACGCGATCGGCGATCGTGCCGTACGCGAGTGCCTGGACGCGGTCGAGCGGGCGATCCAGGCGAACGGGCGCCGCGGCAACCGCCACCACCTCGCCCACCTGCAGGTCGTGCATCCGGACGACCTGCCGCGCTTCCGTGCGCTCGACGTCGCGGCCAACCTGCAGATGCTGTGGGCCTCGCTGGAGCCGCAGATGGTGGAGTTGACGCTGCCGTTCCTCGGTGAGCGGCGCGGCTCGTGGCAGTACCCGTTCGGCGACCTGCTCCGCTCGGGCGCGGTGCTCGCCGCGGGGAGCGACTGGCCGGTGTCGACGCCCGACCCGCTCGCCGCGATCCACGTCGCGGTGCACCGGCTCTCGGCGCCCTCCGAGCGCGAGCCGGGGTGGAGCGAGGAGGTGTTCCTCCCGGAGCAGCGCCTCGACCTCGCCACCGCCCTCTCCGCCTCCACGGCCGGCTCGGCGTGGGTGAACGGCCTGGAGGGCGAGTCGGGCTCGATCGCCGTGGGACTCGCGGCGGACTTCGCCCTGCTGGACCGGGACCCCTTCGCCGGCGACCCCCGGGCGATCGGGGACACCCGGGTGCTGGGCACCTGGATCGGCGGCGAGCGCGTCCACACCGCAGCGGACGCGCCCGCCTGATCCGGGTCGTTCAGGAGGCGGCGCTCAGCAGGTGATTGCTCCGCCGATGATCCCCGCGAGCAGCCCGCCGGTCGCGGAGGCGATCGCGCCGGGACCGGAGATCGCGCCGATCACCCCGCCGGTCGCGGCACCGCTGACGCCGCTCCCGGCGACGCAGTGGCCCCACTCGGGCGAGCTCCAGTCGCTGTTCAGGTGCAGGCCGCCCACCGCCGAGCGGGACGCCGAGTCCGGGGCGAAGTGGAAGGTGAGCGTGTCGGAGTCGTCGATCGACCAGTGGCCCGACACGGTGCGGCCGCGTCCGACGTCGATCCTCTCCGGGAGTGCGTCGGACGTCTCGGCGCCGTCCGTGAAGCCGACCCCGCCGCCCGCCAGCTCGACGATCCGCGTGTCGTCGGTGACGTCGAAGGTCACCGTCGACGCCGATCCGCCCCGTGCCTCGAGGTGCACCCGGCTGCTCGTCTCCTGCCTCGCCGGCTCGGCGTGCGCGGCCTGCTCTGTGAACAGCGGCACCGCCAGCAGAGCGGCCGCCGCCGCGACCAGTGCCGTGCTCGTCCTCTGTCGTTCCATCGTCGTTCCCTCCCTCGGATTCCGATCCAGGAGGGAGGGCTCAGCGCCGCCGGTCGACGAGGGCGAGGACGACGGACGCCACCGCTGCCGCGACGGCGGCGGTGACCACGACGTCCCACGGATCCTCGGCGCCCACCGCGGTCGCGACGAGGTGCCCGGCCAGGACGCCGACGAACAGAGCCGGCAGCATCAGCCAGATGCGCCGTCTGCGTCGTGCCGCCGTACCGGCCTGTTCCCTGTCGCTCATGCTCGCCCTCCTGGATTCACCATACAGGTATGGAGTACCAGGCGGTCGCGACGCGCGTCGAGGAGGTGGCGCGATCCGTCAGGCCTCGCTGCGCTGGATGAGGCGGGAGAGGACGATCGCGGAGCGCGTGTGGTCGACGTTGGGCGCGATGCGGACCTTCTCGAGGGCGAGCTCGAGGCTGGGGATGTCGCGCGAGCGGATGTGGACGATCGCGTCGGCGGAGCCGGTGACCGTGCCCGCGTCGACGACCTCGGGGACCGCGGAGAGGATGCGGCGGAGCTCGTCCGGAGCGACGGTGCCGCGGCAGAAGAGCTCGACGTAGGCCTCGGTGGCCATGCCGTCGACCGCGGGGTCGACCTTGATCGTGAAGCCGCGGATCACGCCGTCGGCCACGAGGCGGTCGACGCGGCGCTTCACCGCGGAGGCGGAGAGCCCGACCACGCCGCCGATGTCGCCGTAGCCCGCGCGGGAGTTCTGGCGCAGCAGATCGAGGATCTTCCGATCGATGTTGTCCATGCTCCGAGGATAGGCGCGGCCGGAGCGGCGCCTGGACGGCAGCAGAGTGCCACTGGAGATTCGTGACGCCCGGCTATATAGTTGCTCTCGGTCAATAGTTGATCGCAGTCAACTAGAACCGCCGCCGTGCTGAAGAGGAGCCCATGTTACACCCTGAACACCGCGCCGCATCGCGCGGAACCACCGCGCCGCACGCCCCCGCCGGGCCGGACGGCGCCATGTCGCACCGCCAGGTGCTCGAATCGCTCAGCGGCCTGCTGCTGGGCATGTTCGTCTCGATCCTCGCGGGCACGGTCGTGTCGACCTCGCTGCCCCGGATCATCTCCGACCTCAAGGGCGACCAGAACGCCTACACCTGGGTCGTCACCGCGACCCTGCTCGCGACCACGGTCTCCACCCCGCTCTGGGGCAAGTTCGCCGACCTGTTCAACCGCAAGCTGCTGATCCAGCTCGCCCTCGGGCTGTTCGTCATCGGCTCCGCCCTGGCCGGCTTCTCGCAGGACACGAACATGCTGATCGTCTTCCGCGTGTTCCAGGGCCTGGGCGCCGGCGGACTCGCCGCGCTGAGCCAGATCATCATGGCCGACATCATCAGCCCCCGTGAGCGCGGCAAGTACGCCGGCCTCTTCGGCGGCGTGATGGCGATCGGCACCGTCGGCGGCCCGCTCCTGGGCGGCGTCGTGACCGACGCGTTCGGCTGGCGCTGGAACTTCTTCATCGCGATGCCCGTCGCGATCGTCGCGATCGTCCTCCTCCAGATGACCCTCCGCCTCCCCGCGCACCCGAAGCGCAAGGTGCGGATCGACTACCTCGGCGCTGTGCTCATCGCGGGCGGAGTCTCGCTCCTGCTGATCTGGGTCTCCCTCGCCGGCAAGAACTTCGACTGGGCCTCGTGGGAGACCGCGGTCATGGTCGGCGGTGCCGTCGTGCTGCTGATCGCCGCCGTGATCACCGAGCTCACCGTGGCCGAGCCGATCATCCCGATGGGGATGTTCAAGAACCGCACCTTCAGCCTCGCCGTCGTGGCGAGCATCTCGGTCGGCGTCTCGATGTTCGGCGTCGCCGTCTTCCTCGCGCAGTACATGCAGCTGGCCCGCGGAGCCACGCCGACCCAGTCGGGCCTGCTCACCATCCCGATGATGGCCGGCCTGCTGATCGCGTCGACGATCTTCGGCGGGATCATCTCCCGCACCGGCAAGTGGAAGGCGATCATGATCAGCGGCGGCGTGCTCGCCGTGATCGGAACCTCCCTCCTCAGCACCCTCCGCTACGACACGGACCTGGTCCTCGTCGGGATCTACATGGCCGTCCTCGGCGCCGGCCTGGGCATGCTGATGCAGAACCTCGTCCTGGTGGTGCAGAACTCGATCGAGGTGAAGAACCTCGGCGTCGCGACCAGCGCGGTCACGTTCTTCCGCAGCCTCGGCGGCACCGTCGGAGTCTCGGTCCTGGGCTCGATGCTCGGCACCGTGATCGCCGACCGCATCAAGACCGGCATCGCGGGTCTCGCTCCCGCCGACCAGGCTCTCGCCGCGCAGGCGCTGGGCAGCGGCACGATCCCGCAGCCGGCGACCCTGCCCGACGCCGTGCGCGTCGTGGTCGAGAGCGCCTACGGGATCGGCGTCGGCGACGTGTTCCTCTACAGCATCCCGCTCGCCGTGGTCACGCTGATCGCCGTCGTCCTCCTGCCCAACGTGAGCCTCGGCTCGAAGAACGCGGTGCAGCTCAAGGCGGAGCCGACCACTCCGCTGCAGGCCGCGGAGGACGCCCTCATCGCCGCCTCGGACGGCCAGGCGGCGCTCCGCCCCGTCGGCCAGGCCCGGCGGACGGACGACGCGACGCACGCCCGGGAGGGTCGCGAGGCCACTCCCGCCGGACACGGCCGCCACGCCGACGAGGAGCGGCAGGAGGAGCCGGTCGGGCACGCCCGGCACGCTGCTCCCACCGGCTCGGTCGACGTGATCGAGCGCTCCTGATGCCCGCCGCCGCGCCCTCGGCCGAGGCGCTGCACGAGGTCGAGGAGCAGATCACCGTGCTCGCCGTCCAGGTGCGCCTCGCCGTCCGGGACGCGGCGGCGTCGATCGACCCGGCGCTGCCGCCCTTCGGACTGCGGCTGCTGCGGATCCTCGAGCGCTGCGGTCCGGTCCACTCCGGAGCCGCGGCGGAGCGGCTCGGGGTCGACCGCAGCGCGATCAGCCGCCAGGCCCGCCAGCTCGCCGAGCTGGGCCTGGTCGAGATGACCTCCGATCCCGCCGACGGCCGAGCGCGGTTCCTCTCGCTCAGCTCGGCCGGATGCGAGCGGATGCGCGACCTCGGCGGCCGTCAGCGGCAGCGGATGCAGGAGGCGCTGAGCGCCTGGCCCGAGGAGGACCTGCGCGCGTTCGCGGGATATCTGGAGCGGCTGACCGCGGCGGAGTAAGCCGCGTGATCTGAACGAGTGGCGCGGACCGATGCGGTCCGCGCCACTTCTGCGTGCCGCCGGACGCGGCGCGGGCGCGCTGACCGCGCGCCGTCTCGCGCCACCCGGTGCCGACGCCGTCGTGGTCGTTCTACATTTCCTGAGATGTTCTCACTCAGGAGGCGATGACCCTGTTCTCTTTCGACCACGCAGCAGCGGCGGAGCTGGTCCGCGCCTCGGACGAGGCGGCGGAGGCGCTCGCCTCCCAGGGGCTGCTGAGGTCCGTCGCTGCCGAGTACGCGCTGGGCGAGTTCCGCGGCGCGTACGCCGAGCTGTTCCGCCGGGTCTGCGTCTGCGACAGGGAGAACCGCGGTCGGCTGAGCGCCGAGCTGCACGAGCTCGCCGACACGGT
Organism: Rathayibacter sp. AY1F9; assembly: GCF_002932155.1. Lineage (NCBI taxonomy): Bacteria > Bacillati > Actinomycetota > Actinomycetes > Micrococcales > Microbacteriaceae > Rathayibacter > Rathayibacter sp. AY1F9. The sequence goes on from NZ_PSVA01000010.1 coordinate 108,431, forward strand.
TCGGCTCGTGGCACGGAAGGCCGAGGAGGAGCGTCGGCGCCGGGAGGAGTACGCGGCCTGGGAGCGGCGGGCGGACGAGCGCGAGCAGCAGCGCCGCCTCGATCCGGTCGCGGCCCTCGCGGCGGGAGTCGAAGAGGTCGTCGACCGGCCGCCGTCCGATCGGCCGGTCGTGCCTCCGCCGATCCGTGCGCTGTTCTCCCCCCGGTCGGTGCCCCGCACGTCCCCGGGCGGCCCCGCCGCGGGAGGCACGACCTCCGCCGACCCCGAGCGCCTCGACGTATTCGTCTCGCAGACCCGGCAGGCGGACGAGGCGATGCGCTCCCGGCTCCAGGATCTGATGGCCGCCTGGGGAGCCTTCGGCAACCGCTGCTCGTGGGCGCCGGTCGAGTCCTTCTCGGTGCTCCGGGGCTTCCGCGAGCTGCTGTCGATCGGTGCGGCCGACGCGACCTGGGTCGAGCAGATCTCCCTGGCCTTCACCGCCGCGGGGGGAGCGGCGCTCTCCGTTCCGGTCCTCGACGCCGTCGGCACCCTGGCGCGGCCCCGGGGCGGCCGGAGCCTGCTCGACTCCCTCGCGGCGCTCTCGTCCGACGATCTCGCGACACTCCTGGCGGCGTCGCCCGACCTCGCGGCGCGCCTCGGGCGACTGGCTCCGACCCTCGTGAACGACTGGTGGCGGAGCCTCGACTCCACGGACGGCGCGCGCTTCTCGCCGCAGCAGGAGGCGCTGGTCGCCGGTCTGCCCGGGGTGATCGGGAATCTGGAGGGTGTTCCCTACCGCGCCCGGGTGAGGGCGAACGAGAGGGCGCTGAGGGCGCGGATCGTGGCGCTGAGGAGCGAGGCGGCGGGCCTGCGCGGGAAGGCGGGCGACGGGGAGCGACTCGCGGCGGTGGAGTCGCAGCTGGTGGCGCTGAGGGACGTGCGGGCATCGCTCCGGCGCGGTCTCGGTCAGGAACCGCGCTTCCTCATCTCCCTGACCGCCGACGAGCCTCCGCTCGCCGCCGTCTCGATCGGCGATCCCGACACCGCCACGAACGTCACCTACGCCGTCCCCGGGATGGGACAGACGACGGAGAGCATGACCCGATGGACGAAGGCGTCGCAGAATCTGCAGTCGCTCCTCCCGCCCGGCAGCGCCGTCGTCTCCTGGATCGGCTACGAGACCCCGCCGATGGCGCGGCTCGGCGGGAACGGCATGGACGTCCTCACCTCGAACCAGGCGGTCGCCGGCGGCGCCGCACTCGCCTCGGCTGTCCAGGGGCTCTCCGCGGTCCGGGGCGACGACCTGCCGAAGCCGAACGTCGTCGCACACTCCTACGGCAGCACCGTCATGGCCGTCGCCGCCTCGCGCTCGGACGTCGAGCTCGGGGTCGTCGTGACGCTGGGCTCGGCCGGCCTCCCGGACAGCGTCGACGAGGCGAGCGACCTGCACGCGGAATCCGTCTTCGCGGGGCAGGCGCGGGACAAGTACCTCGGCGAGACCGAGAGCGGCGACGAGGCCGCGTGGATGGGCCGCGCCTTAAGCTGGAACCACCACACGGATCCCGCTGACGAGGACTTCGGCGCGCGCGTCTTCGGTGTGGAGACCGGAGGCGACGCCGGGAGGATCGTGACGGATCACGCTGCACTGAAGAGTGACGACGGCGATCTCGCGGGGTATCTCGACAAGAACACCGAGTCCCTGCAGAACGCGGCGTGGGCCGTCTCCCGGCGACTCGACCGGCTGACCGAGAACCGGCCGCTCGGACCGACCGCCTTCCAGAAGGCGGTCGTGGGAGCCTCCCATGGCGGGTAGAGGCTCTCCTCAGCGGACGGGCGTCACGCTGACGGTCGCGGCTCTGCTGGTGATGTCGATGACCGCATGTGCAACGGAGAAGGAGGCGAGACCGGTGAGCACGATGAGTCCTCGGGAGGGTCGGGACCGGGTGGTGGGGTTCGTGCGGGACTCCGCGGGGCGGCTCGATGTGGAGGGGTGGTGGCCGCGGAGTGGCGCGGCCAGGCCCGATGTGTGCGGCCCCGGCGACCGGGTGAGCGGTGCGAGCTACAGCTACGACTGGTGGGCCCCGGCGGGCACCGATGTCGAGGGGGATGCGAGGAGGGTCGCGGACTACTGGGAGTCGCTGGGGATGACGGTGAGAGTGACCGATTCGACTCCGCGCCCGACGGTCTACGGGCAGGGCGGACCGGTGCTCCGGGCGAGCTTCGTCACCGGCGCTGTCGAGGAGATGTACATGATCGGGGCGGAGATGCCGTGCGCGCCCGGCGATTTCGAATCACTCCTCCTCGAGGACGAGGCTCAGCGCGCGGCGGGCGCGGTCCTTCCGGGTGATGAAGGGGTCGTCCCGAAGCCGGATCCGCGGGACCTCCCAGTCTCCTCCGATCCGTCGGGTTCCGGCTCGGAGGGATGAGCCGCCCCGTCCACCGCGTCCGGATCGGAGATGCCGACGTCGCTTCCGTTGCCGGGGGAGGGGTCGGCCTCAGCGCGGTGCGCCCACCAGCTGCGCGACGTGCACGACGAAGGCGCGGCGGCGGTCGCGCGTCTCCTCCCCGCCCCGGGAGGCGAAGGGGGTGAGGTGCCAGATCTCGCAGAGGCCGAGGAGGGCGATGAAGAGGTCGTCGGCGGACCAGCTCGCGTCGACGACGCCGGTGCGCTGCCACTCGAGGACCCGGGCCTCGGGGGCGGGGACCCCGCCGAGCTGCTCGCCGGCCTCCTCCCAGACGCCGGCTCCCTCCAGGCGCGCCCACGTGAGCAGGCGCAGGAACTCCGGGTGCTCCCACACATGGTCGAACATGCGGCCCGCGAGGTCGGGGAGGTCCGCCGCCTCGGCGAGGAGCGTCTCGTCGAGAGCGCCGAGCGCCTCGACGACGGTCGCGACGAACAGGCCGCGCTTGCCGCCGTAGTAGGCGTAGAGCCGCTCCTTGTTCAGACCCGCGGCCGCGGCCACACGGTCGACCCGGGCGCCCGCGAAGCCGTGGGCGGCGAACTCGACGGAGGCGGCGCGGAGGATCCGCTCGCGTGCGGGCAGCGCCGCATCGGATGTCGGCTCCATGGTTCACCTCCGGGCGCTCGAACGATACACTCTTCTTCGCCCAACCAACTGGTTGGGGTGGTTCGGCCCCGATGACGCGGCTCGGATCCGGACCCGCCGGTCCCGCTCCGCTCCGTGTGAAAGGCCGCCATGCCCTCCCCGTCCGCTCCCTCCTCCGCCCGCCGCTGGTGGGTGCTCGTGATCCTCGCGCTCACGCAGCTCGTCGTCGTGCTCGACGGCACCATCGTCACGATCGCCCTCCCCGCCGCGCAGGCCGACCTCGGCCTCACCGACGTCGAGCGCCAGTGGGTCGTCACCGCCTACGCCCTCGCGTTCGGCGCGCTCCTGCTCCTGGGCGGCCGCATCGCCGACTACACCGGCCGCAAGCGCACCTACCTGATCGGGATGATCGGCTTCGGCGCCGCCTCCGCCTGGGGCGGCCTCGCCACCTCCGGCACCGAGCTGATCGCCGCCCGCGGGCTGCAGGGCGCCTTCGCCGCGCTGCTCGCTCCGGCCGCTCTGGCCCTCCTCACCGTCTCCTTCCCCTCCGGCCGCGAGCGGGGCACGGCCTTCGCCGTCTTCGGAGCGGTCGCCGGAGCGGGCGCCGCCGTCGGCCTCGTGCTGGGCGGGCTGCTCACCGAGTTCGCCGACTGGCGCTGGTGCCTCCTCGTCAACGTCCCCGTCGTCGTGGTCGGCGCGATCGCCGGCCAGCTGCTCGTCACCGAGAGCCGCGCGGAGGGGCGCAACCGCTTCGACGTCGCCGGGACGATCACCGTCGCGCTCGGGCTCGCGAGCGTCGTCTACGGCTTCACCCTCGCCGAGCAGGGCTGGCTCCGCGTCGACACCCTCGGCTTCCTCCTCGTCGGCGTGCTGCTGCTGGCCCTCTTCGTGCGGATCCAGGCCCGCTCCGACCACCCGTCGCTGCCGCTGCGCATCGTCGCCGACCGCGTCCGCGGCGGAGCATTCCTGGTCCAGGCGATCGTCGGCAGCGTGATGATCGGCTCCACCCTCTACCTGACCCTGCACCTGCAGCTGGTCCTGGGCCTGCCGCCGCTCGAGGCGGGCCTGGCCAATCTGCCGATGACGGTGACGATCATGATCGTCGCGGGAGTCGCCGCCAAGCTGCTGCCGCGCACCGGCCCGCGCGTGCTGATGATCGTCGGCCCGCTGATCGCGGCGGCCGGGCTCCTCTACCTGAGCCGCATCACCCCCGACGGCGGCTACCTCCTCGAGGTGCTGCCCGCGCTGATCCTCCTGGGCGTCGGCATGGCGATGGTCTTCGTGCCGCTGCAGAACCTCGCGCTCACCGGAGTCGCGGCCCACGACGCCGGTGCCGCCGGAGCGACCGCCAACGCCGCCATGCAGATCGGCGGCTCGATCGGGCTGTCGATCTTCACGACCCTCTACGCGGGAGTCGCGGGTGAGCAGCAGTCGCCGGTCGCCTTCGTCGACGGCTACTCCGCGGTCTTCGTCGCGGCCGCGATCGGGCTGGTCGTGGCCTCCGTCGTCGCCGTCGCGATGATCCGGGTGAAGAAGGAGGAGTTCCTCGCTCAGGCTCCGAAGGAGGCCGTCGCCCACCTGGGCTGATCCCGGCCTAGGCTCGGAAGCGCTATGCAGCCACTGACCGAGACCGAGATCCGCGAGTCCTTCGTCAACGCCTCCCGCAAGGAGGTCGCCGATCTCGCGCTGCCGAAGGACTTCGACGCGCTCGACTGGTCGGTCATCGACCATCTCGGCTGGCGCGATTGGAGGATGGGCCGCCGCGCCTACGTCGTCGTGCCGCTGGAGGAGCGCCTCGTCGGGGTCCTGCTCACCCAGGCCGACGCCCTGCCGCGCTCGCGGGCGCAGTGCTCGTGGTGCCGCGACGTGCAGCTCCCGAACGACGTCGTCTTCTTCGGGGCGCGGAAGGCCGGAGCGGCCGGGCGGGCGGGGGACTCGCTCGGCACGCTCGTCTGCTCCCGCTTCGAGTGCTCGATGAATGTGCGGCGGCGCCCGTCGGTGGCCTACATCGGGTTCGACCTCGAGGCGGCGCGAGCGCAGCGGATCGCGACTCTGCGGGCGCGCACCGAGGGCTTCGCGCGCGAGGTGCTCGGCGAGGCGTGACCGCGCTCAGCGGCGCGTGGACGCGCGCACGTGCATCCGCTCGCCCTGGCGGCCGAAGAGGCTGAGGAACTCGACCTGCTGCTCGTCGGCGCGGCCGAACCAGTGCGGCACCCGGGTGTCGAACTCGGCGGCCTCGCCGGCCGGCAGCACCAGATCGTGCTCGCCGAGCCGCAGGCGGAGCCGCCCGCTCAGCACGTAGAGCCACTCGAAGCCCTCGTGCGCGCGCTGCTCCGCCGGCTCCGTCACCGGCCCGGCCGGGAGCGTGTGCTTGAACGCCTGGAGCGCGCCCGCGTCGCGGCTGAGCGGCTGGATGAGCATGCCGTTCCGGCGCACCGGCCGGCCGTGCACGCGGGGATCCTCCGGCGCGGCGCCGACGAGCTCGTCGAGCGGCGCCCCGAGGGCGCGGGCGATCGGGAGGAGCAGCTCCAGCGTCGCGCGGCGGCCTCCGCTCTCGAGGCGCGAGAGGGTGCTCGCCGAGATGCCGGTCTCGGCCGCGAGGGACGCGAGCGTGCGGTCGCGGCGGGTGCGCAGGCGCCGGAGCCGTGGTCCGACGGCGGCGACGAGGACGTCGCGGAGACTGCGGCCGAGGGCGGTGGCGGCGGCGAGGCCTGCGAAGGAGGCGCCGAGGATCAGGAC
>NZ_PSVA01000011.1:0-112561 GCF_002932155.1 Rathayibacter sp. AY1F9
TGATCAGCACGCGCCTGCTCGCGCCGCTCGCCGACTACCTCGTCGTGAACGTCAGCTCGCCGAACACCCCCGGGCTCCGCGGCCTGCAGGAGATCGACCAGCATCTACGGGCGCTCGCCCGGTCTCGATACGCCGCCGCGCGGCTACTCGACCACCAGGAGGACACCGGCGGCCGCAGGCTCGCCCTCCGATCCGCCACCCTCTCGCCGCACCCTCCGAGGCGAACCGGCGATCCGCGTGTCAGCGGATCGTCGTAGCCGGACGCACGACGCTCTCACGAACCCGGCCACCCTCCCCAGCCGACCGCGCCGAGCCGGTCGGGGACCGGCTCGGAATTCAATACAGACAGTTCGGCCCCAGCAGGCTCTTCAGCTCGCCGAAGAGGTCCGGGGTGATGCGCACGGGGAACGGCACCTCGAACACGCGGGCCGTGTCGCCCTTGATGAGCTTCAGGCGCACCTCGGTCTGGCCGGAGTGGCGGATGAGCACGTCGCTGAGCTGCGAGACCGTGTCGGTGGTCGCGCGCGACTCGGGCATCGAGACGGTGAGCGGTCCCGAGTCGCCGTCCTGGCTCATCTCGGGGGCGAACAGGCTGAACGCGTGCAGATTCATCCCGTCGTCGCGCATGCTGACGCGGCCTCTGACGACGACGATGGAGTCGTTCGTGAGCGCCGGGGCGAACTCCTGGTACGCCTTCCCCATGAACATGCAGGTGATCTCGCCGCCGAAGTCCTCGACCTGGATCATCCCGTACTGGTTGCCGGAGGCCTTGGCCATGCGGTGCTGGACGCTCGTGACGAGGCCCGCGACGACCACGGTCTCGCCGTCGGCGATCGTCTCCGAGATCAGCAGGTCGGCGATCGTGGTGCTGTAGTGCTTGGCGAGCTCGGTCTCGAGTCCGGCGAGCGGATGGTCGGACACGTAGAGCCCGAGCATGTCGCGCTCAAAGGCGAGCTTGTCGCGCTTGGCCCATTCGGGCCGCTCGGGCACCTGGATCGCGGCCTGCGGCTCGTCCCAGAGGCTGTCGAAGTCGAAGCCGACCTGGCCGTTCGCCTCGTTGCGCTTCTCCCCCACCGCCGCCTCGACGGCGTCCTCGTGCACCTCGACCAGGGCGCGGCGGGTCGAGCCGAGCGAGTCGAAGGCGCCGGCCTTGATGAGCGACTCGATGGTGCGCTTGTTGGTCACCTGCAGCGGCACCTTGCGGAGGAAGTCGTGGAACGTCTCGAAGCGCCCCTTCTCCTCGCGGGCGGCCCGGATGCCCTCGACGACGTTCATGCCGACGTTGCGGACGGCGCCGAGGCCGAAGCGGATGTCGGTGCCGACTGCGGTGAAGAAGCCGATCGACTCGTTGACGTCCGGCGGGAGCACCTTGATCCCCATCCGCCGGCACTCGTTGAGGTAGGCGGCCATCTTGTCCTTGGAGTCGCCGACGCTGGTGAGCAGCGCGGCCATGTACTCCGCGGGGTAGTGCGCCTTGAGGTACGCCGTCCAGTAGGAGACGACGCCGTACGCCGCCGAGTGCGCCTTGTTGAAGGCGTAGTCGGAGAAGGGCAGCAGGATGTCCCAGAGGGTCTTGACGGCCTCCATCGAGTAGCCGTTGGCGATCATGCCGCCCGAGAAGCCCTCGAACTGCTTGTCCAGCTCGGACTTCTTCTTCTTGCCCATCGCGCGCCGCAGCAGGTCGGCCTGCGCGAGCGTGAAGCCCGCTAGCTTCTGCGCGATCGACATGACCTGCTCCTGGTACACGATCAGGCCGTAGGTCCCTCCGAGCACCTCCGAGAGCGGCTCCTCGAGCTCCGGGTGGATCGGGGTGATCTCCTGCACGCCGTTCTTCCGCAGCGCGTAGTTGGTGTGGGAGTCGGCGCCCATCGGGCCCGGCCGGTAGAGCGCGAGGACTGCGGAGATGTCCTCGAAGTTGTCGGGCTTCATCAGTCGGAGAAGGCCGCGCATCGGGCCGCCGTCGAGCTGGAACACGCCGAGCGTGTCGCCGCGGGCGAGGAGGTCGTAGGCGGCCTGGTCGTCGAGCTCGAGGTCCTCGAGCACGAGGTCCTGTCCGCGGTTGGCGCGGATGTTGTCGAGGGCGTCGTCGATGATCGTGAGGTTCCGCAGCCCCAGGAAGTCCATCTTGATCAGCCCGAGCGACTCGCACGCGGGGTAGTCGAACTGCGTGACGATCTGGCCGTCCTGCTCCCGCTTCATGATCGGGATGATGTCCAGCAGCGGATCGCTGGACATGATGACGCCGGCCGCGTGCACGCCCCACTGGCGCTTGAGGTTCTCGAGCCCGAGCGCGGTGTCGAAGACCAGCTTGGCCTGCGGGTCCTCGGCGATGACGTTGCGCACGTCGAGCGCTTCCTTGTAGCGCGCGTGGGCGGGGTCGTTGATGCCGCTGAGCGGGATGTCCTTGCCCATAATCGCGGGCGGCATGGCCTTCGTCAGCTTCTCGCCCATCCCGAACGGGAAGCCGAGGACGCGCGAGGCGTCCTTGAGAGCCTGCTTCGCCTTGATGGTGCCGTAGGTGACGATCTGCGCGACGCGCTCGTCGCCGTACTTCTCGGTGACGTAGCGGATGACCTCGCCGCGGCGACGGTCGTCGAAGTCGACGTCGAAGTCGGGCATGGACACGCGGTCGGGGTTGAGGAAGCGCTCGAAGATCAGGCCGTGGCGCAGCGGATCGAGGTCGGTGATCTTCATCGCGTAGGCCGCCATCGAGCCGGCACCGGAGCCGCGGCCGGGACCGACGCGGATCCCGTTGCGCTTGGACCAGTTGATGAAGTCGGCGACGACGAGGAAGTAGCCGGGGAAGCCCATCTGCAGGATGACGCGGGTCTCGTAGTCCGCCCGGTCGCGCACTTCCTGGGAGATGCCGTCCGGGTAGCGCTCGCGCAGTCCGGCCTCGACCTCCTTCACGAACCAGGTGTCCTCGGTCTCGCCCTCCGGCACCGGGAAGCGCGGCATGTAGTTCGCCGAGGTGTCGAACTGGACGTCGCAGCGCTCCGCGATGAGGAGCGTGTTGTCGCAGGCCTCGGGGTGGTCGCGGAAGACCTGGCGCATCTCGCGCGGCGACTTGAGGTAGAACTCGTCCGCGTCGAACTTGAAGCGCTTGGGGTCGTCGAGGGTGGTCCCGGACTGCACGCAGAGCAGCGCCGCGTGCGAGGTCGCGTCGTGCGCGTGCGTGTAGTGCAGGTCGTTGGTGGCGACCAGCGGGAGGTCGAGGTCCTTCGCGAGCCGGATGACGTCGCCGATCACCCGCCGCTCGATGTCGAGGCCGTGATCCATGATCTCGGCGAAGAAGTTCTCCTTGCCGAAGATGTCGCGGTAGTCGGCGGCCGCCTGGCGGGCCTCCTTGTACTGGCCGAGGCGCAGGCGCGTCTGGACCTCGCCGCTCGGGCAGCCCGTGGTGCCGATCAGGCCCTCGGAGTACTGCGAGAGGATCTCGCGGTCCATGCGCGGCTTGAAGTAGTAGCCCTCGATCGACGCGCGCGAGGAGAGGCGGAAGAGGTTGTGCATGCCCGTCGTGGTCGAGCTGAGCAGCGTCATGTGGGTGTACGCGCCGGAACCGGACACGTCGTCCCCTCCGCCGTCACCCCAGCGGATGCGGGTCTTGTCGGAGCGGTGCGTCCCCGGGGTGAGGTAGGCCTCGGTGCCGATGATCGGCTTGATCCCCGCCGCCGTCGCGGTGCGCCAGAAGTCGAAGGCGCCGAACACGTTCCCGTGGTCGGTCACGGCGATGGCCGGCATGCCCTCCTCGACCGCCGCGTCGATCAGCGGCTTCACCCGCGCTGCACCGTCGAGCATCGAGTACTCGCTGTGCACGTGGAGGTGGACGAAGGAATCGTTACTCGGCAAGGATGCGCCTCCGGCGGACTGCGGGCAGGGGAGGGATGGCCGGCGACCCGGGAGGGCCCGTGGACACGGCGGGAAGAAGTCTAACCGCGCCGGACGCGGGTCCGGCCGGGAGAGCGCGGATCACTCCCCGCGCAGCACCTCGAGGGCGTGCACCAGGTCGTCGGGGTAGGACGCCTCGAACTGCACCCACTCCCCCGAGCCCGGGTGGGTGAAGCCGAGCCGGACCGCGTCGAGCCACTGGCGGGTGAGGCCGAGCCGCTTCGAGAGGGTCGGATCGGCGCCGTACATGGCGTCGCCGACGCACGGGTGGCGCTGGGCGGCCATGTGCACGCGGATCTGGTGGGTGCGGCCGGTCTCGAGGTGGATCTCGAGGAGGGAGGCGAACGGGAAGGCCTCGATCGTCTCGTAGTGGGTCACCGAGGGCTTGCCGTCGGCGCGGACCGCGAACTTCCAGTCCGAGGACGGGTGGCGGCCGAGCGGGGCGTCGATCGTCCCGGCGAGCGGGTCGGGGTGGCCCTGCACGACCGCGTGGTAGACCTTCTCGACCGTGCGGTCGTGGAACGCGCGCTTGAGGTGCGTGTAGGCGCGCTCGGACTTCGCGACGACCATGAGGCCGCTCGTGCCGGCGTCGAGCCGGTGCACGATGCCCGCGCGCTCGGCCGCACCGGAGGTCGACACGGTGAAGCCCGCGGCGGCGAGGGCGCCGAGCACCGTCGGTCCCTCCCAGCCCACGGCGGGGTGCGCGGCCACTCCGACGGGCTTGTCGATCACCACGATGTCGTCGTCGTCGTGCACGATGCCGAGGCCGGGGACCGCCATCGGCACGATCCGCGGCTCCTCGCGCGGGCTCCACTCGACGCTCAGCCAGGTGCCGGCGCGCACGCGGTCGCTCTTGTCGAGGACCCGTCCGTCGGCGCTCACTCCGCCCGCCTCGGCGACCTCGGCCGCGAAGGTGCGCGAGAAGCCGAGCAGCTTCGCGACGGCCGCGTCCACGCGGAGGCCGTCGAGCCCGTCCGGGACCGGCAGCTCTCGGGACTGCGCCATCAGCGTCCGCCGGGGCGGTCGGCGTCGCGGGCCGCCTCCTCGACGGAGGAGGCCGCTGCGGGGGCGCCCGCTCCGGGGGCGGCGGGAGCGCCGTCCTCGGAGACGACCTGCTCCTGCTCGTCGCGGCCCGCGCGCTCGCGGGTGCCGTCGAGGCCGACGCCCCGCACGCTCAGGAGGACGAACAGCGCCATCGCCGTGCAGATCGCGATGTCGGCGACGTTGTAGATCGCCGGGAGCAGCCACGGCGTGAAGAGGAAGTCGACGACGTGTCCGAGCCCGAAGGAGGGCTCTCGGAACAGCCGGTCGAAGAGGTTGCCGAGGGTGCCGCCGAGCAGCAGGCCGAAGAAGACGCCCCACGCGGTGGAGCGGATCCGGCGCGAGAACCAGATCACGGCGACGACGACGCACGCCGCGATGATCGAGAAGATCCAGGTCGACCCGCTCGCGAGGGAGAAGGCGGCACCCGGGTTCTTCACGTAGTGCAGGATCAGGACGTCGCCGAGGACGTGGACGTCCTCGCCCAGGGTCAGGTTCGTCGTGACCAGGAACTTCGCGGTCTGATCGATCGCGAAGACCGCGAGCGCGACGAGGCCGAGGGTGACGAGCACCCTCGGCCTGACGTCCGCTGCGGCGGGACTACGCCCCAAAGCCCGACAGCGAGGACTCCGTCGACGCCGGCTGGGTGTCGAGGTCGCGGAGCTGGCCCTCGATGTAGCTCTTCAGCTTCTGGCGGTACTCGCGCTCGAAGGTGCGGAGCTCGTCGATGCGGTGCTCGACCGTCGCGCGCTCCTCCTCGAGCTTCGCGACCTGCTGGCGCTGCTTGGCCTCGGCCTCGGCGACGATGCGGGCGGCCGTGGCACGGCCCTCGGCGACGAGAGCGTCGCGCTTCTCGGCACCCTCGCGCACGTGCTCCTCGTGGAGGCGGCGGGCGAGCTGCAGGAGTCCGCTGGAGCTCTCGGCCTCGTCGACCGGAGCCGACTGCGAGGAGCTGACGGGAGCGACGACCGGTGCGGGAGCCGGGGTGGGCTCGGGCTCGGGCTGCGGCTCCGGCTCGGGTGCCTCGTCGACCACCGGGGCGGGAGCAGGAGTGCTCTCGCGCGGGGCGTCGGAGACTCGGGCGTCCGAGGGGCGGCTGTCGCCGGAGGAGAGGCGCTGACGAAGCTCCTCGTTCTCCTGGTTCAGGCGGCGGAGCTCCACGACGACCTCGTCGAGGAAGTCGTCGACCTCGTCCTGGTCGTATCCCTCACGGAACTTGGTCGGCTGGAACCGCTTGTTGACAACGTCTTCGGGAGTGAGCGCCATGGCTTTCCACCTTCGATTTCAAGTAGGTACACGTTTAACAACGCGCGACTAAAGCTAGCAACTTCAGGCGCACGGCGCAGTGCTGACACCGCGGGGAACGTCCGGACGTGCCAACGATACAGGGACGGTCAGGCGCGCTGGAGCCACGTGGCGATGTACATGCCCACGATGACGCAGAGCATGGTGAGGCTCCAGCCGAAATCGAGCGCGATCGGACCGATCGAGACCGGCTTGATCAGGCGTCGGAAGAAGCCGATCGGCGGGTCCGTGACGGTGTAGACGCCCTCCGCGGCGACGAGGCCGGCACCGCGGGGGCGCCAGTCGCGTCGGATCACGCGGACGAGGTCGAGCACGAACCGCGCCCACATCGCGAAGAAGTAGAGCAGCAGCACGAAGTACAGGACGCTCCCGAGGAGCGAGACGACGGAGGTCACCGGGGGCCAGGGCTCCCCGGGATCAGGACTTCGCGAAGAACGACGCGTCGGCGTCGCTCTCGGCGGAGGCGGAGTCGCCGGCGACGGTGATGTGCGACGGCGAGAGCAGGAAGACCTTGCTCGTCACGCGCTCGATGCGGCCGTAGAGGCCCTGCGAGAGTCCGCTCGCGAAGTCGATGAGGCGGCGGGCGTCCGCATCGCTCATCTGCGAGAGGTTGATGATCACGGGGATGCCGTCGCGGAAGTTCTCCGCGATGACCTGCGCGTCGCGGTACTGCTTCGGGTGGACGGTGAGGATCTCGTTCATCTCGGCGGGTGCCGTCGCCTTCGGGGTCTGGGGGGTGGGCTTGCGGAGCGGGGTGACCGTCGCGCGGGGCTGCTGCACCGGCTCGACGGGAGGGACGGGCTGCACCGGGGAGACCGGTGCGCGGTGGGCCGTCGCCGGGGCCGCCTCGACGGGCTCTGCGCGCTCGTACTCGACCTCTTCGTCGGCGAGTCCGAGGTAGACCATCGTCTTCTTCAGCGGGTTGGCCATGGGGTGTCCTCCGTGTCGTGTGTGCTCCCACAGGTGGGTCACCACGAGGTTAGGTGCGGGCGGGGCGTTCTCCGGTGATTGCCGATCCGATTCGCAGGTGTGTCGCACCCTCCGCGATCGCCTCGGCGAAGTCGTTCGACATGCCCGCCGAGATCGCCGTGGCGGAGGGCTCGACGGCGCGCACGCGGTCGGAGATCGACCGGAGCCGGGCGAAAGCCGGACGGGGCTCCTCGTCCAGCGGAGCGACCGCCATCACGCCGCGCAGCGTGAGGCCGGGCGCCCCGGCGAGAGCCTCGGCGAGGGGCTCGACGTCGGCGGGCGACGCTCCCCCGCGGTCGGGATCCTCGGTGAGGTTGACCTGCAGGAACACGTCGAGCGGCTCCTCCCCCGCCTCCAGCAGCGGGACGAGCGCGAGCCGGTCGACGGAGTGGACCGCGTCGGCGTAGCGGCGCACCTGGCGCGCCTTCTTGCTCTGGAGCTGCCCGATGAAGTGCCAGCGCGCAGCGGTCCCCGCCAGCTCGGCCGACTTCTCCTGCGCCTCCTGGTGCCGGTTCTCGCCGAAGTCGACGACGCCCAGCTCGAGGAGGTCGCGGAGCAGCGACACGGGGTGGAACTTGGTCACCACGATGGTCGTGACCGAGGACGCCTCGCGACCGGCCGAGCGGGTCGCGTCGGCGACCCGCTCGGAGACCTCGGCCCAGCGCGCGGCCAGCTCCGGATCCGGCACGACTACTTGAGGAAGTCGGGGATGTCCAGGTCGCTGTCGTCGTCGTCGAAGGACGGGTCGGCGACAGGGGCCGGGGCGGCGACGGGGGTGCTCGACCAGATCGAGCCGGCCGCAGGGGCGGCGGCGGGAGCCGGGACGGGCTCGGCGGCCGACTCGCTCGCCGAGCTCTGCTGCTGGCGCGGCTGGGCGATCGCGGCCTGAGCGGTCCCGCCCGGCTCTCCGCCGTCGAAGCCCGCGGCGATGACGGTGACGCGCACCTCGTCGCCGAGCGTGTCGTCGATCACGGCACCGAAGATGATGTTCGCCTCGGCGTGCACCGCCTCCTGGACGAGGCGCGCCGCGTCGTTGATCTCGAAGATGCCGAGGTTCGAGCCGCCCTGGATCGAGAGGAGCACGCCGTGCGCGCCGTCGATGCTGGCCTCGAGCAGCGGTGAGGCGACGGCCAGCTCGGCCGCCTTGATCGCGCGATCGGCGCCGCGCGACGAGCCGATGCCCATCAGCGCCGAGCCCGCGCCCTGCATGACCGACTTCACGTCGGCGAAGTCGAGGTTGATCAGGCCGGGCGTGGTGATCAGGTCGGTGATGCCCTGGACGCCGGCGAGGAGCACCTGGTCGGCGGTCGCGAAGGCCTCGAGCATCGAGATGCCGCGGTCGCTGATCTCGAGCAGGCGGTCGTTCGGGACGACGATGAGCGTGTCGACCTCGTTCTTCAGCGTCGCGACGCCGGCCTCGGCCTGCGTCTGCCGACGGCGTCCCTCGAACCCGAAGGGCTTGGTCACGACGCCGATGGTGAGGGCGCCGATCGACTTGGCGATTCGCGCGACGACGGGCGCGCCGCCGGTGCCGGTGCCGCCGCCCTCGCCCGCGGTGACGAAGACCATGTCGGCCCCCGCGAGGACCTCCTCGATCTCCTCGGCGTGGTCCTCGGCGGCGCGGCGGCCGACCTCGGGGTCGGCGCCGGCGCCGAGTCCGCGGGTCAGCTCGCGGCCCACGTCGAGCTTGACGTCGGCGTCGCTGAGCAGGAGCGCCTGGGCGTCCGTGTTGATCGCGATGAATTCGACACCGCGCAGGCCGAGCTCGATCATGCGGTTGACGGCGTTGACGCCACCACCGCCGATGCCGACGACCTTGATCACGGCGAGGTAGTTCTGGTTTGAAGTCACGTCTCCGGCCTCCGGGCTGAACCTTAAACCTGTAGTTGAGGCTTAAAGTTATGCTGAGTATGCATTTGGGGTTCGGCTCCGACGGTAGGCGGAGTCCGGTCGCGCTCCCAGCAGACACGCCCGCAACGCTCGAAAGAACGCGCGGATCCGTCGCCGGTCAGGGCCGGGGCGCCACGACGGCGGCCTGGGGCGAGGACACGTCGTAAGTGCCGACGACGGCGGGGTCGGTCGCGGCCATCAGCTTCTCGAGCACGACGGCCTTGAGCGCCGACTCGTCCGACCCGCCCCAGACGACTTCCGTGCCGTTCTGCAGGGTGAGCGAGACGTCGTCGCCGGTCGTGGCCGTGGCGGCCGTCACCTGCGGAGCGAGCGATGCGGGCAGGGAGCGCAGCACCCGCGCGGTCGCGCGGAAGCCGGCTCCCGAGGCGTCGCCGGACGCGGTGGTGAGGACCGGGTAGCCGGGCTGCGCCGAGTCCGCCGTCTCGATGACGACTCCGGCCGCGTCCACGAGCTCGAAGCGGCCCCCCGCCGCGATCACGCCGAGGGGCGTGCGCTCGACGATCGACACCACGAGGGTGCTCGGCGGCCGGGTCTGCACCGAGTAGCTCTGGATGAGCGGGGACGCGCCCAGCACGCGGCCGACCTCGTCCCGGTCCACCAGGGTGAGCGGGACGCCGAGCTGGTCGTCGAGCTCGCTCTGCAGGGCGGCGGCGTCGACGCGCTGGGTGCCCGAGATCTCGATCGTGCGCACGGCCATGAGCGGCGAGAAGGCCGCGACTCCGACGATCAGGGCGAGGGCGACGAGCGACCCGGCTACGACCAGGGCGATCAGGCGGCGCCGACGCGCGCGCTTCGTGAAGCGGCGGACCTCCCCCCGCTCGTAGCGCCTCCGCTCGCGGGCGGCCCGGGAGACGGCCCGGTTCTCGGCACCGGGCAGGCGCAGGCCCGAGAGGGTGCGGCGGACCGCGCCCGCGCGCCACGGAGTGCGCTCGGCCGGCTCCGGGTCCACGCGGATCGCGGTGACGATCCGGATCGGCTCGGTGTCCGGCTCCGGCTCGCCGCCGCGCGCGGGGACGCTCCGACCGGGCGCCGGAGGGCGTCCGCCGTCGGGCCGCTTCACGGCCGCTCCCCCGCTTCGGGCGCGAGGACCGCGGTCATCGTGCGACCGGCGCGGCCTCGCTCGCGCCGAGCGACTCGAGCACCTGCGGGATGATCCGGTAGACGTCGCCGCAGCCGAGGGTGATGACGAAGTCGCCCTCGCGCGCGATGCCGGCCGTGAGGCGGGCCGCCTCCGCCCAGTCCGGGACGAACGAGACGTGCGACGGGTCGGCGAACTTCTCGCTGACCAGCGCTCCGGTCACTCCGGGCTCCGGATCCTCGCGCGCCCCGTAGACGTCGAGGACGATCGTCTCGTCGGCGTAGCGCTCGAGCGTCTCGGCGAACTCGCGGGCGAAGAGGCGGGTGCGGCTGTAGAGGTGCGGCTGGTGCACGGCGATGATGCGGCCCTCGCCGACCACGGTGCGCGCGGCGGAGAGGGCGGCGGCCACCTCGGTGGGGTGGTGGGCGTAGTCGTCGTAGACGCTGACTCCGCGGACCGCTCCGTGCAGCTCGAAGCGGCGCTCCGTGCCTCCGAACGCCGACACGGCCTCGAGCGAGGCGGCCGGATCGAAGCCCAGGCCCACCAGCACTGCGAACGCGCCGGCCGCGTTGATCGCGTTGTGCCGGCCGGGGATGCGGAGGCGGGCCGAGTAGCGCCTGCCCTCGTACTCGACCGAGAAGCCGACGGGGCCGACGAGGTCGAGGTCGACGACGCGGACGTGCGCCCCCTCGGCCTCGCCGAAGGTCAGCACCCGTCCGCCGACCAGCTGCTCGGTGACGCGGACGGCGCCGGGGTCGTCGGAGGAGATGACGACGAGCTCGCTCGCGGAGGAGGCGAAGGTGACGAAGGCCTCCTCGAACGCCTCCAGCGATCCGTAGTGGTCGAGGTGGTCCGGGTCGACGTTCGTGATGAGGGCGACCGCGGTGTCGTAGAGGAGGAAGCTGCCGTCCGACTCGTCGGCCTCGACGACGAAGACCTCGCCGGAGCCGGCGGCGGAGGAGGTGCCGAGGCTCTCGATGATGCCGCCGTTGACGAAGCTGGGGTCGGCGTCGACGCCGAGCAGGCCGGTGACGATCATGCCGGTCGACGTGGTCTTGCCGTGCGCTCCGGCCACCGCGACCAGGCGCCTGCCGCGCACCAGCCAGGCGAGGGCCTGCGAGCGGTGCAGCACGGGCAGGCCGCGCTCCTTCGCGAGCAGGTACTCGGGATTGTCGGGCCACAGGGCGGAGGTGACGACGACCGCCTCGGCGTCCCCGAGGTTCGCCGCGTCGTGGCCGATGGCGACCGGGACGCCGAGCTCCCGCAGCTGCTCGATGGGGTGGGACTCGCGGACGTCGGACCCGGTGACCCGGTGCCCGGCGTGGTGGAACAGCCGGGCGATCCCGCTCATCCCGGAGCCGCCGATGCCGATGAAGTGGATCGAGCCGAGCTCGTCGGGGACGGTGATGCCGAGGTCGGGCTTGATCACGGGGCTCTCGCTTTCGGGTGGGTCGCGGCGGGCGGGAGGGGCCTCCCGCGGTGCGCCGGATCAGTGTAGACGGTGGGCGGGAGTGCTCTCCCGAGCCGCGCGGAGCGGGCTCAGCGCGGAGCGGAGAGGGTCGACTCGATCAGGTCGACGAGCCGCCCGGAGCCGTCGCGGACTCCCACGCGGGCAGCCCGGCGCGCCATCTCGTCGCGACGGGCGGTGTCGCCCAGGAGCGGTACGAGCTCCCGCTGGACCCAGCCGGGGAGGAAGGCGGCGTCCTCGACGAGGACCGCTCCCCCGGCGTCGACGACGCCGCGCGCGTTGTAGCGCTGCTCGCCGTTGCCGACCGGGTACGGGACGTAGACCGCGGGCAGGCCGAGGGCTGTCAGCTCGCTGACGGTCGCCGCCCCCGCGCGGGAGACGGCCACGTCCGCGGCGGACAGCGCGAGGTCCATCCGGTCGCAGTAGGCGAGGAGGTGGTAGCCGGCCACCCCCGGGTCCGTGATCTCGGCACGGTCGCCCGTGATGTGGAGGACCTGGAAGCCGGTGGCGACGAGATCCCGGGCGGCGGCGTGCACCGTCGCGTTGATCCGTCGAGCGCCGAGGGAGCCGCCGGTCACCAGGAGGGTCTGCCGGGACGGGTCGAGGCCCAGCGCCGCCATCGCCTCGTCGCGGCGCGCGGCCCGGTCGAGCTCGGCGATCTCGCGGCGCAGCGGCATGCCGACCACCCGCGCGTACGGCAGGGGCGTGCCCTCGAAGGCCACGCCGACCGAGCGGGTCGCGCGCGCGCCGAGGCGGTTGGCGAGCCCGGGGCGCGCGTTGGCCTCGTGGACGGTGAAGGGGACGCCGGCGCGGCGGGCCGCCAGGTAGGCGGGTGCTGCCGCGTACCCTCCGAAGCCGACCACCGCGTCGATCCGCCGGTCGCGGATCGTCCGGACGATGCCGGCGATGGTCGCGCGGAAGGCTCCGGGGAACCGCAGCGCCGCCGCGTTCGGGCGGCGCGGGAACGGCAGCCGCGGGATCACCGAGAGCTCGTAGCCGCGGAGGGGGACGAGGCGCGCCTCGAGCCCCTCGGCGGTGCCGAGCACGAGCACTTCGTCGCGCGGGTTCCGCCTGCGGATCTCGTCGGCCGTCGCGAGCAGCGGATTGACGTGGCCGGCGGTGCCGCCGCCGGCGAGCAGGTAGCGGGTCACTCCGCCGCCGCCTTCCTGCGGCGCAGCACGCCAGCGCCGGGCAGGGGCGCGGTCTGGGTGCGGGCGAAGGAGAGGACGACGCCGATGGCGAGGAGCGAGCTGAGCAGGGCGGTGCCTCCGGAGGAGATCAGCGGCAGCGGGACCCCCAGCACCGGGAGCACCCCCAGGACGACGCCGATGTTGACGAACGCCTGGCCGATCAGCCAGACCATGATCGCGCCGGTGCTGATCCGCACGAACGGATCGGAGGACGCGTGGATGACGCGGAAGAAGGCGACCGCGAGGACCACGAACAGCGCCAGGACGACGATCGCTCCGATCAGCCCGAGCTCCTCGCCGATGATGGCGAAGATGTAGTCGTTGTCCGCGGCGGGCAGCCAGGACCACTTGGCCTTGGAGTTGCCGAGGCCCACGCCGAAGATCCCGCCGGAGGCCATCGCCCAGGTGCCGTGCACCGGCTGCCAGCACGAGTTCTGGTACTCCTCGACGTTGGAGCAGTCGCCGAGGAAGGACATGATCCGGGTGAGGCGGTTGTCGCTGGAGACGGCGAACAGCACCGCTCCGATCGCGCCGACCACCACGATCGGCACGAGGACCTTCATCTGGACGTTCGCGTAGAAGAGTGCGGCGAGGACGATGCCCGCCATGATCACGACCGTGCCCAGGTCGCCTCCGATGAGGACCAGTCCGATCGCCGCGCCGCCGACGATCAGGACGGGGATGAGCGCGTCCTTCCAGTCCTTCGGCGACCGGTAGCGGCGGGCGAGCAGGAGCCCCAGCCAGAGGGCGAGCGCGAGCTTGATGATCTCGGAGGGCTGCATGCTGAAGGCGCCGAGGCGGATCCAGTTGCGGTTCCCGCCGACGGAGTCGCCGAGCGGTGTGAAGAGCACGAGGCACTGGAGGACGCAGCCGGCGATGAGCAGGATCGGCGTCACGCGCTTCCACACGCCGAGGGGCAGCCGCGAGACCACCAGCATCATCGGGATCCCGAGGAGGGCGAACCCGCCCTGGCGCAGGAAGCCCCCGAAGGAGTCGTCGCTCGACACGTAGGAGGTGACCGACGAGGAGGAGAGCACCATCGTCAGTCCGAACAGCACCAGGAAGAGCGTGGTTCCGAAGAGGAGGTAGAAGTTCGGCGAGTGGGAGGCGAAGACCTTCGAGAGGACGATCCGCGCGGAGCGGGCCCCGCTCCGGTCCTTCCCGCGCGGCTCAGTGCGCGAGCGGCCCGCGGGGCGGCTCGTCGTCGGAGCGGTCATCGGCTCCCCCTCCCAGGTGTGTCGCCACGGCGGCCGCGAAGGAGCGGCCCCGAGCCGCGTAGTCGAGGAACTGGTCCATCGAGGCCGCGGCGGGTGCGAGCAGGACGACGTCCCCCGAGCGGGCGAGCGTCGCGGCCGCCTCGACGGCCGCCTGCATCACCGCACCAGTGTCGTCCGGCACCGCCTCGCTCACGGGGAGGGCGGGCGCGTGTCGTCGGAATGCCGCGAGCAGCGCCGAGCGGTCGGCGCCGATCACCACGGCGCCCCGCAGGCGGCCGACGTGCGCGGCCACGAGGGCGTCCACGTCGACGCCCTTGAGCAGGCCGCCGACGACCCAGACGACCGACGGGTACGCGCGCAGCGAGGCGTCGGCGGCGTGCGGGTTCGTGGCCTTGGAGTCGTTCACCCAGGTCACCCCGTCGTGCTCGGCGACGACCTGGATGCGGTGGGCGTCGAGCTCGAAGGACGCCAGCGCGGTGCGGACGGCCGTGACCTCGATCCCGCACGCTCGGGAGAGCGCTGCCGCGGCGAGCACGTTCTGGACGATGTGCGGAGCGGCGAGGTTCCGAGCGGCGAGCTCGTCCACGGTGGTGATCTCGAGGGCACTGGTGCGGCGGTCCTCGAGGAAGGCGCGGTCGCAGAGGATGCCGTCGACGATCCCGAAGTCGCTCGGGCCGGGCACGCCGAGGCCGAACCCGATCGCCCGGGCGCCCTCCACCACCTCGGCGTCGAGCACCATCTGCTCGGTCGCCGCGTCGGCGCGGTTGTACACGCAGGCGACGCGGGTGCCGGCGTAGACCTTGCCCTTGGCTGCGCGGTAGGCGTCGAACGAACCGTGCCAGTCGAGGTGGTCGTCGGCGATGTTGAGGCACGCGCTCGCGATCGGCTCGATCGCGCCCAGGTAGTGCAGCTGGTAGCTCGAGAGCTCCACGACGAGGACGTCGAAGCCCTGCGGGTCGCGGACCGCGTCGAGCACGGGCACGCCGATGTTGCCGCAGGGGGCGGCGCGGAGGCCGCCGGCCACGAGCATCGTCGCCGTGAGCTGGACGGTCGTGGTCTTCCCGTTGGTGCCGGTGACGGCCACCCATTCCGCCGGAGTGCCGTCGGCGCGCACGACCTTGTCGCGGACGCGCCAGGCGAGCTCGACGTCGCCCCACACGGGGATCCCGGACTCCGCCGCCCACACGAGGATCGGGTGCGTCGGCCGGAAGCCGGGCGACACCACGACCAGCTCCGGTGCGAACGCGTGCAGCTCCTCCGGAGCGGAGTCGAGGCGGTCGGCCCGGTGCAGGCGGGCGCCGATCACCTCGAGCAGGCGCTCGCGCTCCTCGTCGGCGCGGTCGGCGAGGACCAGCACCTCGGAGCCGAGCTCGGTCAGGGTGTCGGCCACCGAGAACCCGGTGACGCCCAGGCCCAGCACGGCGACGCGCAGGCCGCGCCAGTCCGAGTGCCAGCTGCGGAGGGAGTCGGGACGGGCGGGATCGGTCATGCCAGCGACAGCCATTCCAGGTAGAAGAGCCCGACTCCGGCGGCGACGAAGATGCCGGCGATGATCCAGAACCGGACCACGACGGTGATCTCGGCCCAGCCCTTGAGCTCGAAGTGGTGGTGGAGCGGGCTCATCAGGAAGATGCGCTTGCCCCGGGTCAGCTTGAAGTAGATCCGCTGGAGGATGACCGAGCCGGTCACGATGACGAACAGGCCGCCGATGAGGATGACCAGCAGCTCGGTGCGGGTGAGGATCGCCAGGGCCGCGAGCGCGCCGCCGAGGCCGAGCGAGCCGGTGTCGCCCATGAAGATCTGCGCCGGCGAGGTGTTCCACCAGAGGAAGCCCACCAGGGCACCGGAGACGGCCGCCGCGATGATGGCCAGGTCGAACGGGTCGCTCACCTGGTAGCACTTGTCGACGACCTCGGGGTTGAGGTGCTGGTCGAAGCACCACTGGTTCGACTGCCAGAACCCGATGATGACGTAGGAGCCGATCGCGAGGATCGAGGACCCGGTCGCGAGTCCGTCGAGCCCGTCGGCGACGTTCACGCCGTTCGACGTGCTGGTGACGATGATGCAGATCCACAGCACGAACAGGCCGATGCCGATCCAGCCGAGGGAGGCGAAGTCGAACGGCAGGTCGCGGATGAACGAGATCGAGGTGGACGCGGGGGTGAGCCCGTTGGAGTCGCGGACCATGATCGCGATCACCGCGAAGGCCGCGGCGACGATGACCTGGCCGGCGATCTTCGCCCAGCCGCCGAGGCCGAGGCTGCGCTGGTTGCGGGTCTTCAGGAAGTCGTCGACGAAGCCGACGAGTCCGAGCCCGACCATCATGAAGAGCACCAGCAGGGCCGACGGCGCGATCGCCCGGTTGCCGAACAGCATCCCGAGGAAGTAGCCGACCACGGTGCCGATGATGATGACGATGCCGCCCATCGTCGCCGTGCCGTGCTTGACGTGGTGCGACTTCGGTCCGTCCTCGCGGATGAACTGGCCCCACTGCAGGCGGTGGAAGAGGCGGATGAACAGGGGCGTCATCAGGAGCGTGAAGGCTCCCGAGAACGCGCCGGACAGGAGGAGTGCCCTCATCGGTGACGCTCCCCGAGACGGTCGGCGAGGAAGCGCAGCCCCGCGGAGTTGGACGACTTGACCAGCACGGTGTCGCCGGGTCGCAGGTAGTCCTCGAGGAGGTCGAACGCCTCGTCGGAGGTCTCCGCGAAGACGGACTCGCCGCTCCACGACCCCTCGCGCTCGGCCGCGACGTGGATCCGGCGGGCGCCTCGGCCCACCACCACGATCTGGGAGATGTTGAGGCGCACGGCCAGCAGGCCCACGCGCTCGTGCTCCTCGTCGGCCCACTCGCCGAGCTCGCTCATCTCTCCCAGGACGGCGACGGTGCGCCCCCCGGGCTTCGCGATCTGGGCGAGGGTGCGCAGGGCGGCCGCGGTGGAGTCGGGACTCGCGTTGTACGCGTCGTTGATGATGCGGACGTCCTCGCCGCCCAGGACCTCCATGCGGCCGCGCTCGGCGAGGGTGACGGTCGCGAGAGCCTCGACGATCGCGGGCAGCGCCACTCCGACAGAGAGCGCGGCGGCGGTCGCCGCGAGGGCGTTCATCACGTGGTGCTCGCCGAGGACGCGCAGCAGGAGCTCGGCGCGAGCGGCCTCGCGGCCCTCCCCCGCCGAGACCTCGATGGCGAAGCGGGTGCCGTCGGCGGTCGCGTCGATATCGACGGCGCGGACGTCCGCGCTCTCGCCGCGGCCGAACCAGAGGACCCGGGCGGCGGTGCGGCCCGCCATCGAGGCGACCCGGCCGTCGTCGGCGTTCAGCACGGCGACGTCGTCGGCGGTGAGGTCGGCGACCATCTCTGTCTTGGCCTCGAGCGTGCGCTCGATCCCGCCGAACTCGCCGGCGTGCGCGAGGCCCACGGCGAGGACGACGCCGACGTCGGGCCTGGCCATCCGGACGAGGCGGCGGATCTCGCCGACCGCGCTCGCGCCCATCTCGGCGACGAGGAAGCGCGTCGACTCGGACACCTGGAGCATCGTGATCGGCGCGCCGACCTCGTTGTTGAAGGATCCGCGCGGAGCGACCGTCTCTCCGACCCGCTCGAGGACGGTGCGGAGGAGGTTCTTGGTCGTCGTCTTGCCGTTCGAGCCGGTGACGCCGATGACGGTGAGCCCGCCCTTCGCGCGGACGCGCCGGACGACCTCGGTCGCCAGCGCTCCGAGCGCCTCGACGGAGTCGTCGACGAGGACCTGCGGCACGTCGAGGTCGAGCGGGCGCTCCACGATGAGGAGCGCGGCACCGCGCTCGAGAGCGGCGGGAGCGAAGAGGTGGCCGTCGGTGTGCTCGCCGCGCTTGGCGACGAAGATCCCGCCGGGCGCGATCTCGCGGGAGTCGGTCTCGGTCGCTCCGTCGATCACGGTGGCGGCCGTGGCGGACGAGCCGGCCAGGTGGAGGCGTCCGGAGACGGCCTCGGCGATCTCGGTGAGGGTGAGGGCGATCATCTACAGCCAGCCCGCCTCGCGCAGCGCGTGACGGACGTCGTCTCTGGCCGAATACGGCATGTGCACTCCTGCGATCTCCTGGTGGTCCTCGTGGCCGGGCCCGGCGTAGAGGATCGAGTCCCCTTCGCGCGCGAGGGCGACGGCGGCGCGCACGGCGGCGCGCGGGTCGGCGATCTCGTGGATCTCCCGGTCGGGCACGGCGGCCCGGGCGCCCTGGAGGAGCGCGGCGCGGATGGCGGCCGGATCCTCCCAGCGCGGGTGGAAGTCGGTGACGACAACGACGTCGGCGAGGCGGGCGGCGATGGCGCCCATGTCGCTCCGCTTGGTCGTGTCGCGGTCCCCGTCCGCCCCGAACACCATGAACAGGCGGCCGGGCGTGATGGTCCGCAGCGCCTCGAGCGCGTTCTGGAACGCGTCGGGGGTGTGGCCGTAGTCGACGTAGACGCGCGGTCCGCGCTCCCCCGAGACGAGCTCCGCGCGGCCCGGGATGTAGACGTCGAGACGACTGTCCTCGAGCGCGTGCGCGACGGCGTCCAGGTCGAAGCCCGACTCCACCAGCATCACGATCGCCAGCGCGGCGTTGGACGCCATGTACCAGCCGATCAGCGAGACGGTGACGACGACGGAGCGGTTCTCGGGCCCCTCCAGGCGGAAGGTGGTGCTGTCGGGCGTCGCGTCCAGCACCGTCATCGACCAGTCGGCGGGCGTCGTCGGGGCGACTCCGACGACCGGAGAGCCGGCGAGCGTCGCGACGGGGATGCGGCTGCGCTCGGCGAGCTCGCGCCCCCAGGCGCTGTCGACCGTGACGACGCCGCGGCGTGCGCGCTCCGGCTCGAAGAGGTCGGCCTTGGCCTCGAAGTACTCGCGCAGATCGGAGTAGTCGTCGAGGTGGTCGTGGCTGAGGTTCGTGAAGCCGACGACGTCGAAGACGAGGCCGTCGATCCGGTGCCGCGTGAGCGCCTGCGCCGACACCTCGATGGAGACCGCGCGGACGGCGGACTCGCGCATCCGAGCGAGCAGGCCGTGCAGCTCGCTCGCCTCGGGAGTGGTCAGCAAGCTGACCACGGCGACGTCGCCGATCCGGCGCTCGGCGGTGGAGCTGAGGCCGGAGACGACTCCGAGCCGGCGCAGCAGCGCGTCGAGGATGTAGACGACGCTCGTCTTGCCGTTGGTCCCCGTCACGCCGAAGAGCGTCGGGACGTCCTCGCGGGTGCGGTGGATCCACGCGGCGACGTCGCCGAGGGCGGCCCGCGGGTCGGGGGTCACCAGCACGGGCAGGCCGCTGTCGGCGGCGAGCTCCGCTCCGGCCGGGTCGGTCAGCACGGCGACGGCTCCGGACGCCGCGGCGGCCGACGCGAAGGCCGCGCCATGGGCACGGCGTCCTGCGACACCGACGTAGAGGTCCCCGGACTCGACCTGGTTCGAGTCCAGCGTGACTCCGCTCACCTCGACGCCCTCGAGGCCGCGGACCGGGCCGAGGGAGAACTCGGCCACGAGCTGCGAGAGGCTCCGCGGCACGGGGTGCTCGGGGCGGAGGGAGGACTGCGGGCGAGGGTCGTGCACTGCCCGCTCTTTCTCTCGTTCTGGTGCGTGGATCGTGATCCCGGCGGGGCTCACCACGTCGTCGGGTACTCGACGGGCGGCACCGTGGACGGCTCCACCCGGTTGGTCTTGAGCACCTGGGTCATGACCTGCTGGAAGACGGGAGCCGTCGCCTGGGACGTGTTCATCTTAACCGGATCGGCGATGGTGACCGTCACGACGTACTCCGGGTCCTCCGCCGGCGCGAGCCCGGCGAGCGAGACGGTGTAGCTCTTCGAGTAGCCGCCCTTGCCGTCGGGCTGCTGCGCGGTACCGGTCTTGGTGGCGATGTTGTAGCCGTCGACGTGGATGTCGTTCGCCAGCCAGCCCTCGTTGTAGTGCGTCTGCAGCATGTCGACGACCTGCTTCGCGGCCGAGCTCGACACCACCTGGGTGCCCGTCGCATCGGGGACGTCCACGACGGAGCCGTCGGCCGTGGTGCAGCCGTCGATCAGCTGCGACGGGAGCCGCACTCCGCCGTTGCCGAGCGTCTGGTAGATGCTCGCGACCTGCACCGCGGTCGCCGAGACGCCCTGGCCGAACATCGTCGTGTAGTTCGTCTGGTTGTCCCAGTCCTGGTAGTCGGCGAGCAGGCCGCCCTCCTCGCCGGGGAAGCCGCTCGTAGTGGGCGTGCCGAGACCGAACTTCTGCAGGTAGTCGTAGCGGGTCTGGGCCGACAGGCGGGAGCCGAGCATCGAGATGCCGACGTTCGACGAGTCCTTGAGGATGCCGGTCAGCGTGTAGTTCGTCGGGGTGTGCGCGAAGTCGTCGCTGAACGAGGCGCCGTCCTTCTCGAAGGAGTCCGGGACGACGACCTGGGTCGTCGGGCCCGCCTGGCCCTGGTCGATCAGCATCGCGGCCGTCATCGGCTTGAAGGTCGAGCCCGGCTCGAACGGCGCGCGGAACGCGCGCGAGCTGCGGTCGGCGGAGGCGCTCGCCTCGACGTTGTTGGGGTCGACGGTCGGCGTCTCGGCCACGGCGAGCAGCTTGCCGGTCTTGACCTCCTGCACCACGACGATCCCGTAGCTGCCGCCGACCTCGGCGACGCGCTGCGAGAGGACCTGCTGGGAGTAGTACTGGAGGTCGGAGTCGATGGTGAGCTTCAGCGTCCCGCCGTCGACGGCCGGGGTCTCCGAGACGGTGCTGCCCGGGATCCGGACGTAGTCGGCGCTGCGCTCGTAGCTCTCGGACCCGTTCTGCCCCGCGAGGCAGGTGTTCTCCGCGTACTCCATGCCCTCCTGGGCCGCTCCGTCCGCCCCGACGTAGCCGACGAGGTTGCCGGCCACCGCGCCGTTGGGGTAGCTGCGTCCCTGCTGGGTCTCGAAGTAGGTCCACGGGATGTCGAGCGCGACGAGCTTCTGGTAGGCCTCGAGGTCGAGCCCCTCCGAGAGGATCAGGTAGTTGGCCTTCGCGTCCTTCGCGAGCGCGGCGTCCACCGCTCCGGTGATCTGCTCGACCGACTGCCCGGTGATCGCGCCGATCTCGGAGGCGGCCTGCTGCACGCTGACCATGACCTTCTGGTCCTCGCCCAGCTCGCGCGGGAACTCGGCCACGTTCTTCGGCGAGGTCGTCAGCCGGTAGCGCGTGGTGGTGTCCGCGAGCACCGTCCCGGAGCGGTCCACGATGGGGCCGCGCTGGCCGTAGGTGACGACGCTGTTCGACTGGTTCTGGGCGGCCGCATCGGTGAGCTCGTTCGCCCGCACGATCTGGATGTCCACCAGCTTGCCGATGAAGAGTCCGACGACGGCGACGATGATGACGAACGTGACGGCCGTGCGGCGTCTGCTCGAGCGGTGGTGTCTCACTGCGGCGGTGTCCTTCTTGCTCCGGGCGGGCGGGCCGCCGTTCGTCGGGTCCGGATGGTCGTCGTGCGCCCCGCGGGGCGGGTGCCCGCGCGGAGGCGGACCGCGACGCCGTGCGTCAGTGCGTGATGGGCGCGGGCAGCTCGCCCTGCAACGGTACGGCCGCACCGTCGACAGCCGGGGAGGACGCGCTCGCGCCGGGCTGGAGAGCCGGGACGAGGGCGTTGGGCACGAGCGGCGCGGAGGCGGTGCCCGCGACTTCGCTCGACGCGGCGGAGGAGGGGTCGCCCAGCACGGCGCCGTCCGAGAGGCGGAGGTAGACCGGCGCGGTATTGGCGACCATGCCCAGGCCCTGCGCGGCGGTGGCGAGGTTCTGCGGCGAGCTCAGCGTGTCGACGGCGTCCTGCTTCTCCGCGTTGCTGCGGGTGAGCGATTTCTGCTCCGTCTGCAGCGCCGAGATCTGGTAGGCCCCCTGCGAGAGGCCGACGCTCACCAGGAGCTGGACGACGATGATCGCGAAGAGGCCGGCGACGGCGACGATCCCGTAGACGAGCTTCGGGCGCGACTGCGCCTGACCGGCCGGGACGGCCTCGATGCGGGGGCGGGGCGCCTCCTCCTCGGGGCGTGCTCGGCGGGCGGTGTCGATGACGGCGGGGTCGATGACGGCGGTGGCGCTCATGCGGTGCTCCTGATCCTCTCGGCCGCGCGCAGACGCACGGGTGTCGCTCGGGGGTTGCGGGCCTTCTCGTCGTCGGAGGCGAGCTCGGCTCCGCGGATGACGAGTCGGAACTCGGGTCGGTGCTCCGGCAGCTCCATCGGGAGGCCGGCCGGGGCGGTGGAGGAGGACGCGGCCTGGAGCGCGCGCTTGACGATCCGGTCCTCGAGCGACTGGTACGCCTCGACGACGATCCGCCCGCCCTCGTTGATCCGGCCCAGCGCGGCGGGGATCGCCCGCTCGAGGACGGACAGCTCCTGGTTGACCTCGATCCGCAGCGCCTGGAAGACGCGCTTGGCGGGGTGGCCGTTCCGCTGGATCGCGACCGGGGTCGCCGCCTGGATGATCTCGACGAGACGGCCGGAGCGCTCCAGCGGAGCCTCGCGACGGGCCTCCACGATCTTCTTGGCGTAGCGCGCGGCGAGGCGCTCCTCGCCGTACTCGTGGAAGATGCGGCGCAGGGCGGTCTCGTCGTAGTCGGCGAGGATGCTCGCCGCCGTGAGCGGGGCGGTCGAGTCCATCCGCATGTCCAGCGGCGCGTCCTTGGAGTAGGAGAAGCCGCGCTCGGTCTCGTCGAGCTGGAGCGAGGAGACGCCGAGGTCGAAGAGCGCACCGTCGATCGTGTCGATGCCCAGCTCGTCGAGCACGTCGGGCAGCTCGTCGTAGACGGCGTGCACGAGGTCGATCCGGGAGGCGTGGGCGGAGAGCCGCTCCCCCGCGAGCTGCAGCGCCTCGGGGTCGCGGTCCAGGCCCACGAGGTGCAGGCCGGGGAAGCGCTCGAGCAGCGCGAGCGAGTGCCCGCCCATGCCGAGCGTCGCGTCGACGACGACCGCCCCGTCGCGCTCCAGCGCCGGAGCCAGGAGCTCGACGCAGCGCTCGAGCAGCACCGGGAGGTGCCGCTCCTCGGTCGGGCGCGGAGCGCCCTTCGGAGTGTTCTCTGCCATGGCGGTCCCGCCGTTCCCGTTCCTGTCGTCCGATCCCCATCCACCTCGCGTCCGGACACCGGGGAAGGTGCGTCCGGGCGCCGAGTGGCTGGGAGTCGCGCGACAGGACCTAGAACAGGCCGGGGATCACCTCCTCCTGGGTGTCGGAGAACACGGACTCCTGCTCCTGCAGGTAGGTCTCCCAGGCGCCCTGCGCCCAGATCTCGGCGCGGTTGCCCGCTCCGATGACGGTGAGGTCGCGGTCGAGGCCCGCGTACGCACGCAGCGGAGCCGGGAGGGTCACGCGGTTCTGCTTGTCCGGCGTCTCGGCGCTCGCGCCCGAGAGGAACACCCGGAGGAAGTCCCGCGCCTGCTTGCTGGTCACCGGCGCCTGCCGGATCTTCTCGTGCATCACCTCGAACTCGGCCTGGCTGAACACGTACAGGCACCGCTCCTGGCCGCGCGTGACGACGACTCCGGAGGAGAGCTCGTCGCGGAACTTGGCGGGGAGGATCACGCGGCCCTTCTCGTCGAGCTTGGGGGAATAGGTGCCGAGGAACACGGACTGCCCCCCACTTCTTCCGGCCAAGGATGGTGTGTCCTCCACAGTACTCCACTTCCCCCCACTCACAACCCCGGCGCGGCGCGGGGCACGCCGGAGAGGCCCCGGTCATCCGCGTGTTTCCGCGGAATCGCGACAGTGGGGCGAAGTGGAGGGGGAAGGTCGCGGGAGGGAGGCCGCGGGCACGAAAAAAGGGCCGATCCGTGAGGATCGACCCTGTGGTGGAGCGGAGAGGGGGGCTAGCCGCGCCCGTCTCCGCGGTTGTCCCACCTATCGTTCAGACGGTCCATGAAGCCGGACCCCTGGCGGTTGCCCGAGCGGGGCTTCGACGGACGGCCGACGTCGGGCAGGCCGGGCTCGGCGGAGCCGCCGGCGGCCGGGCGCATGGCCACGATCACGCCGCCGAGCATGAAGGCGAACCCGAGGATGCCGACGAGGGGCTGGCGCACGACCACTCCCGCGACGAGCACGGCGAGACCGAGGATGCCGAGGAGGATGCCGAGCACGAGGGCCCGGTAGTTGGTGCCGCCGCGTCCCTTGCCGACCGCCGCCACGAAATCGGCGTCGTTCTGGTAGAGGTTCCGCTCCATCTCATCGAGGAGCCGTTGCTCGTGTTCCGAAAGCGGCATCGTGACCCCTTCAGGGTGCGGCGTCGACCCTTTCGGGGATCGGCACCGGAATAGGCGGCGTCTGGGCTCGACCGGTCGGGCGGCGCTTCAGTGTAGACCGAGCCCGACGCAGGCACCAGGCACCTTCGGTGCATAGGCTGGTCGGGTGAACCACAGCTCTCGACTGGTCGATCGCGTCCAGCTCCGAATCGATGAATTCCTCACCGGGCGCACGCCAATTCTGCGCTCCATAGGAGAGGACGTCTCCGCCCTCGGCGACCTTTCGCGGGACTTTCTCAGCGGGGGCAAGCGGTTCCGCGCGCGCTTCTGCGAGGCGGGCTGGAACGCCGTGTCGAGCACCTCGAGCGAGGCCCATCCGAGCGGCTCCGATCCGATCGCGAGGGTGGGCGCCGGGCTGGAGCTGTTCCACGCCGCCGCCCTTGTCCACGACGACGTGATCGACAACTCCGACACCCGCCGCGGGGCTCCCGCGGCCCACCGGCGCTTCTCCTCCTTCCACGCCGACGGCGGCTGGACCGGCGACCGCGACGAGTTCGGCCGCTCCTCCGCGATCCTCCTCGGCGACCTCCTCCTGGTCTGGTCGGACGAGATCTTCGCCGCGGCGGAGTGGTCGCTCGGGGATCGAGTCGCAGCCGAGCGCGCGCGCGCGGAGTTCAACCTGATGCGCACCGAGGTCACGCTGGGCCAGTACCTCGACATCCTCGAGGAGAGCGCGTGGGTGCAGCACCCCGAGCACGAGCACCTGCAGCGGGCGGAGCGGGTGGTGGTCTACAAGAGCGCGAAGTACAGCATCGAGGCGCCGCTGGTGATCGGCGGCTCCCTCGCCGGCGGCGACGACGCTCAGCTGGACGCCCTGCGCCGCTTCGGGCTCCCGGTCGGGATCGCCTTCCAGCTGCGCGACGACGTCCTCGGAGTCTTCGGCGACCCGGCAGTGACGGGCAAGCCGGCCGGCGACGATCTGCGGGAGGGCAAGCGCACCGTGCTGCTCGGCCTCGCCCGCGGCGCGTGCTCGCCGGGCGAGCGGGCCGAGCTCGACGCGGTCGTGGGCCGGAACGACGCCGACGCGGCGTCCATCGCGCGGGCGCAGGAGATCATCGCGGGCAGCGGCGCCCTCGAGCGGCTCGAGGAGCGCATCGACCAGGAGGTGGCCGCGGCGATCGCGGTCCTCCCCGACGCGCCGCTCCGCACGGAGGGCGTGGCGGAGCTGCGCGAGCTGGCCGCCCAGGTCACGGTCCGCACCTCCTAGGAGCGGACCGGCGGGATCAGGCCAGGGCCTGGGCGACCCGCCGGACCTCGGCCTTGCGGCCGGCGCGGAGGGCGACGATCGGGCTCGTGCCCAGGCTCTCCTCGACCGTCAGCATCCAGTCGACCGCCTCGTCGTCGGTGAAGCCGGAGTCGGCGAGCAGGATCGCGGTGCCGCGGATCTCGCTCATCGGCTCCCCGTCGCGGAGGAAGAGGGCGGGGACCTTCAGCACGCCGTCGCGGCGGGTGCCGAGCAGGTGGCGCTCCTCGAGGAGGCGGCGGACCCGGCCGGCGCCGAGCCCGGTCAGCTCCACGAGGTCGGGGACGGTCAGCCACTCGAGCTCGGAATCGGTCGAGGTGGCGGGGGAAGCGGACGAGTCGGTCACGCGTCAAGACTGCCACGAGCCCGGAGGGCCGCCAACTGCGGGCGCCCCGGAGAAGGAGTCGGGCCCGTCCTGCGCCGCCCGGGCGTCGCTCACCGGTTCCCCCGGGGGTCTTGCCTAGACTCGTCGCGTGACCACCAGCCAGCTCGACCCTCTCCTCGGCCGTCTCGTCGACGGCCGGTACGAGGTGCGCTCGAGGATCGCCCGCGGCGGCATGGCGACGGTCTACCTCGCGCACGATCAGCGCCTCGAGCGCCGCGTGGCGATGAAGGTCATGCACGGCCACCTCTCCGACGACGCGACGTTCAAGAACCGCTTCGTCCAGGAGGCGCGCTCCGCCGCCCGTCTCGCCCACCCGAACGTGGTCAGCGTCTTCGACCAGGGCCAGGACTCGGACATGGCCTACCTGGTGATGGAGTACCTCCCCGGGATCACCCTGCGCGACCTGCTCAAGGAGCGCGGCCGGCTGACCGCCCAGCAGGTCGTCGACATCATGCACTCCGTGCTCTCGGGTCTCGCCGCCGCGCACCGCGCCGGGATCCTCCACCGCGACCTCAAGCCCGAGAACGTGCTCCTCGCCGACGACGGCCGGATCAAGATCGGCGACTTCGGCCTCGCGCGCGCCGCCTCCGCCAACACCGCCTCCGGTCAGGCCCTCCTCGGCACGATCGCCTACCTCTCCCCCGAGCTGGTCACGCGGGGCACCGCCGACACCCGCAGCGACATCTACGCCATCGGGATCATGATCTACGAGATGCTCACCGGAGAGCAGCCCTTCACGGGCGAGCAGCCGATGCAGATCGCGTACCAGCACGCGAACGACTCCGTCCCGTACCCCAGCGCGACGGTCGCCTCCGTCCCCACCTCGCTCGACGAGCTCGTCCTCTGGGCGACCGAGCGCGACCCGGACATGCGGCCCCGCGACGCCGGTGTCATGCTCGCGCAGCTACTCGAGGCCGAGCGGCTCATGGGCATCACACCGAGCGACCGCCGCGGCGACACGCAGGCGGTCACCCCGCTCCCGGCGCCCGTCGCCGATCCGGCGCCCGCGACGGCCGTCTTCGATCCGGCGGAGCCCGGGCAGACCTCGGTCTTCGACCCGGCGCCGGCCCCCGGAGCGGTGCTCGTGGTCGACGAGGACGACGACACCGTCGCCCGGCTCGCGAGCAGGCGCCGCGTCCGACGGCGCCGCGGCGTCCTGCTCACGGTGGTCGTCCTCCTCCTGGCGCTCATCGGCGGCGGGACGGCCTGGTGGTTCGGCGAGGGACCCGGCGCGATCGTGTCGATCCCGGACGTCGTCAGCCAGTCGCAGCAGGACGCGACGGCCCAGCTGCAGGCGCAGGGCTTCGAGGTGCAGCCGCAGGAGACGCCCGACCTCACCGTGCCCGCGGGGACGGTGGTGAGCTCCGATCCGCCCGGCGGGCAGGGGGTGCACAAGGGCTCCGTCATCACGCTGACCGTCTCGAGCGGGCCGCGCCAGCTGCCGGTCCCGTCTCTCGCCGGCCTCTCGGAGGCCGACGCTGCTGCCGCGGTGACGGGCGGCTCCTTCACCGTCGGCGACGTCTCGAAGATCTTCGACGCCGACGTCGACGCGGGTGTGGTCGTCTCCGCCTCGCTGCCTGACGGATCGGCGCTGCCCGAGACGATGTCCGAGACCAGCACCATCGCGATGGTGGTGAGCCTCGGACCGATCCCGAACGTCGTCGGCCTCTCGATCGACGACGCGACGGCGAAGGCGGAGGCGGCCGGTCTCGCCCTCGACCGCAGCGGCGAGGACTGGAGCGACACCGTGGCCGCGGGCGTCGTCCTCACGCAGGCGAACCCGGAGGCGCCCGCCGTGACCGGCGACACCGTCTCGGTCGTCGTGTCGAAGGGGCCCGAGCCCGTCGCCGTGCCGAACGTCGTGGGGATGAACCGCGACGAGGCGAAGGCGGCCCTCGAGGCGGCGGACCTGTCGTGGAGCTACTCCCTGACGACGCTCGGCCCGCTGATCGACGCGGCGCCGAACGAGCTGACCAAGGTCACGAACCAGTCCAACAAGGCCGGCGATCTCGTGCAGCGCGGCACGACGATCCAGCTGTCGATCACCATCACGACCTGACGCCGCCGGTCGAGCCCTCAACGAGGACTCGACCGGCGGTCGGGGTCGGATCAGATCGCGCGGCCCCGGAGCTCCTCCGCCACGAGGAACGCGAGCTCGAGCGACTGCATGTGGTTGAGGCGCGGGTCGCAGACCGACTCGTACCGGGTGGCGAGCGTCGCCTCGTCGATGTGCTCCGAGCCGCCGAGGCACTCGGTGACGTCGTCGCCCGTGAGCTCGACGTGGATGCCGCCCGGGTGCGTCCCCGCGGCGCGGTGCGCCTCGAAGAAGCCCTTGACCTCGTCGACCACGTCGTCGAAGCGACGGGTCTTGTAGCCGGTCGGCGTCGTCAGCCCGTTGCCGTGCATCGGATCGGTCACCCACAGCGGCAGGGCGTCGCTCCGCTTGACGGCCTCGAGCAGCGGCGGGAGGGCGTCGCGGATCCTCCCGGCACCCATGCGGGTGATGAAGGTGAGGCGACCGGGCTCCCGCTCGGGGTCGAGCTTGTCGATCAGCTCGAGCATCGTCTCGGGCGTGGTCGACGGGCCGAGCTTCACGCCGATCGGGTTGCGCACCCGCGACAGGAAGTCGACGTGCGCGCCGTCGAGCTCGCGGGTGCGCTCGCCGATCCAGATGAAGTGGCTGGAGGTGTTGTACGGCGTGCCGGTCCGCGAGTCGATGCGCGTCATGGGGCGCTCGTAGTCCATCAGCAGGCCCTCGTGGCCGGTGTAGAACTCGGTGCGCTTCATGCCCTCGAAGTCGGCCCCGCACGCCACCATGAACTTGACCGCGCGGTCGATCTCGCGGGCCAGCTGCTCGTAGCGCTGGTTCTGCGGGTTCTCGGTGAAGCCCTTGTTCCAGTAGTGGACGAGGCGCAGGTCGGCGAATCCGCCCTGCGTGAAGGCGCGGATGAGGTTCAGCGTCGAGGCGGCGGTGTGGTAGCCCTGCACGATGCGACGCGGGTCCGCGGCGCGCGACTCCGGGGTGAAGTCGTAGCCGTTGACGATGTCGCCGCGGTAGGCGGGCAGGGTCACGTCGCCGCGGGTCTCGAGGTCGCTCGAGCGCGGCTTCGCGAACTGGCCGGCCATCCGGCCCATCTTGATGACGGGCATGCTCGCGCCGTAGGTCAGGACGACGGCCATCTGCAG
The DNA here is from genome assembly GCF_002932155.1 of Rathayibacter sp. AY1F9. NCBI lineage: Bacteria > Bacillati > Actinomycetota > Actinomycetes > Micrococcales > Microbacteriaceae > Rathayibacter > Rathayibacter sp. AY1F9. The sequence continues at coordinate 29,134 of NZ_PSVA01000011.1, forward strand.
CACGGTCTTGACGCGGTTGCGGATCTGCTCGGCGGTCGCTCCGGCGAAGGTCTCGGCGCAGTCGCCGCCCTGCAGGAGGAACGCCTCGCCGCGGGCCGCGGCTCCGAGACGCTCGCGCAGCTGGTCCACCTCGCCGGCGAACACCAGCGGAGGGAGCGCGGCCACCTCGGCGGACGCCGCTCGCACGGCCTCCGCATCGGGCCACTGCGGCTGCTGCTTGATCTCGAGCTCGCGCCAATAGTCCAGGCCGGCGACCACGGAGGGGGCGGCGAGGACGTACGGTTCGTTCGGATCGATGACCACGAGGGTGTTCCCGGTTCTGACGGGCGCCAGCGGCGCGCGGAGGGCCGCCGTCCGGACGGACGGCAGCGGTTGACGAGCTTATAGCCTGGCAGGGCGCTCGGCCGGGAGGGGCCCCCGGCGTCGAGCGGGCGCTCAGCGGGTGAGGGCCGCGCGCTTCTCCTTGACCGAGGTCGCGTAGACGTCGAGGTACTCCTGGCCACTCAGGGCGAGGAGCTCGTACATGATCTCGTCGGTGATCGAGCGGAGGATGAACCGGTCGCCCTCCATGCCCTCGAAGCGGCTGAAGTCGAGCGGCTCCCCGAAGACGATGCCGATGCGGCCCAGCTTCGGCAGGCGCTTGCCGATGGGCATGATGCGCGCGGTGTCGATCATGGCGACCGGGATGACGGGCACGCGGGCCTCGAGGACCATGCGCGCGACACCGGTGCGGCCGCGGTACATGCGGCCGTCGGGGCTGCGCGTGCCCTCGGGATAGATGCCCAGGGCGTGGCCGCCCGCGAGGACGCGGAGGCCCGTGTTGAGCGAGGCCTCCGACGCCTTGCCACCGGAGCGGTCGATGGGCAGCATCCCCGTGGCGGTGAAGAACGTCCGCGTCGCCCAGCCCTTGAGGCCCTTGCCGGTGAAGTAGTCGCTCTTGGCGAGGAAGACCATGTTCCGCTCGATCACCAGCGGGAGGATCACGGAGTCGATGAAGGAGAGGTGGTTGCTCGCGAGGATCACGCCGCCGTTCTGCGGCACCTTGTCGGCGCCGACCACCCACGGCCGGAAGATCGTCTTCAGGAGCGGGCCCGCGACGATGTGCTTCATGAACCAGTAGAACATCGGGCTCCTCGGCGGTGCGGCGGATCGGGTGCGGCGGGTGCCGCTAGAGGGAGCTCGCGTGCAGGCGCGCCAGGTCGGCGGCCCCCACGACTCCGGCGTCATTGACGAGCTCCGCGATGCGGAACTCGGGCTCGGGGTGGTAGCCCCGGGCGGGGAGGTTGTCGAGGTAGGCCTGGCGGATGGGGTCCAGCAGGAGGTCGCCCGCCTGCGCCACTCCGCCGCCGATGACGAACATCTGCGGGTCGAGGACGGCGCTCAGGCTGGCCGCCGCCTCGCCCAGCCAGTGGCCGAGCTGTCGCAGCGCCGCGAGGGCGCCGAGGTCGCCGGCGGTGATCAGCTCGGAGATGAGGTGGCCGTTCAGCTCGCCGCCGTTGCGGGCGCGGGCGTCGGCGATGCCCTGGCCGATCCCGCCCGCGTCGGCCAGCTCGCCGGCGAAGCGCTGGAGCGCGCGGCCCGAGCCGTACTGCTCGATGCAGCCGCGGGCGCCGCAGCCGCAGGGCAGGCCTCCGGGGACGACGCGCATGTGCCCGATCTCGGCCGCGGCGCCGAAGCCGCCGCGCAGGAGCCGGTCGTTGATGACGATCGCGCCACCCACTCCGGTGCCGATGGTGAGCATCAGCATGTCGCTGACGAGGCGGCCCGAGCCGTAGCGGAACTCGGCCCAGCCGGCGGCGTTCGCATCGTTCTCGATGATGATCGGCAGGTCGATGCGGGCCGAGAGCTTCTCGCGGAAGGGCTCGTTGCGCCAGTTGATGTTCGGGGCGTAGTAGACGATCGACTGCGAGGCGTCGATGAAGCCGGCGGCGGCGACTCCGACCGCGGAGACGTCTCCCGGGAGCAGGCCGGAGCGCAGATGCTCGACCATCTCGACCACGACGTCGACGATCAGCTCGGGGTGCCCGGCAGGAGTGGGCCGACGGTCCTCGCGGAGGATCCCCCCGAACTCGTCGACCAGGGCTCCGGCGATCTTCGTGCCGCCGATGTCGATCCCGATCGCGTGCACGCGAACCGCCTTCCCGTCGCCACCGGCGCGGCAGCGTCGGCGGGCCGCCCTGAGCGGCGGCCAGGACGAGTGTAGTGACCGCGAGCGCTCCGATGCGGCTCAGCGGCGAGACCCGGCGACGCGTGTCGGCCCTCCTCGCGGAGCCACCCCTGGATCGTTACCCTGAACGGATCCACAGCTTGCGCCGCGCCGGTAGGGTGGAGACGACGTTCATTCAGGTACCGAAGGAGTTGCCGTGGACCAGTTCGATTCCCCCCTGGTGGTTCCGGCCGATCCCCAGGCCAACACGACCGCCCTCCTGCTGGACCGCGTCCGCGAGACACCCGATCGCCCGCTCTTCGCGCTGCCCGACGGCGACGGCTGGCGCGATGTGACGGCGCAGGAGTTCCTCGACCAGGTCACGGCCCTCGCGAAGGGCTTCGTCGCCGCCGGCCTCGAGCCGGGCGAGAAGGTCGGGCTGATCTGCAAGACGCGCTACGAGTGGACGCTGATCGACTTCGCCGTCTGGTTCGCCGGCGGGATCCTCGTCCCGGTGTACGAGACCTCCTCCCCCGCGCAGGTGCAGTGGAACCTCGCCGACTCCGGCGCGCACGCCGTGATCGTCGAGACTCCCGAGCACTTCGCCCGCTTCGACGAGATCCGCGCCGACCTTCCCGAGGTCCGACTCGCCTGGCAGATCGGGCTGGGCGATCTGGACAAGCTCGTCGCGCGCGGCGTCGACGTGCCGGACGCCGAGATCGAGCGCCGCCGCTCGCTGGCGACCGGCACCGACATCGCGACGATCATCTACACCTCCGGCTCCACCGGCCGCCCCAAGGGCTGCATCATCCGGCACTCGAACTTCGTCGAGCTCAGCCGCAACTCGGCGGTCGCCCTGACGGAGCTGATCCACCAGCCCGGCGCGTCGACGCTGCTGTTCATCACCACGGCGCACGTGTTCGCCCGCTTCATCGCGATCCTCTGCGTGCACGGCGGGGTGAAGGTGGGGCACCAGGCCGACACCAGGCAGCTGCTCCCCTCGCTCGCGTCCTTCAAGCCGACGTTCCTCCTGGCCGTGCCGCGCGTGTTCGAGAAGGTCTACAACTCCGCCGAGCAGAAGGCCGAGGCCGGGGGGAAGGGGAAGATCTTCCGCCGCGCGGCCGACGTCGCCGTCGCCCACTCGATGGCGCTCGAGGCGGGCTCGGTGCCGCTCGCGCTGAAGCTGCAGTTCCTCCTCTTCGACCGGCTCGTCTACTCGAAGCTGCGCACCGCCATGGGCGGGAACGTCCGCTTCGCGGTGTCCGGCTCGGCGCCGCTGGGAGACCGGCTCGGGCACTTCTTCCACAGCCTCGGCATCAAGATCCTCGAGGGCTACGGCCTCACGGAGACGACGGCGCCCGCCACGGTCAACCGCACCGAGCGTTTCAAGATCGGCTCGGTGGGCCCGGCGATGCCCGGCGTCTCGATCCGGATCGCGGGCGACGGCGAGATCCAGGTGCGCGGCATCGACGTCTTCGGCGGCTACTGGAACAACGAGGCGGCGACGGCCGAGTCGTTCGACGGCGAGTGGTTCCGCACGGGCGACCTCGGAACCCTGGACGAGGACGGGTACCTGCGCGTCACCGGGCGGAAGAAGGAGATCATCGTCACCGCCGGCGGCAAGAACGTCGCTCCGGCGGCGCTGGAGGATCCGATCCGCGCGAACCCGCTGGTCGGCCAGGTCGTCGTCGTCGGCGATCAGCGCCCGTTCATCGCTGCTCTGGTCACGCTCGACTCCGAGATGCTGCCGACGTGGCTCGCCAACAACGGGCAGGACAAGGGCCTCTCACTCGAGGACGCGGCCGTGAACCCGGTCGTTCTGGCCGAGGTGCAGCGGGCCGTCGATGCGGCGAACGAGCGCGTGTCCCGCGCCGAGTCGATCCGGAAGTTCGTGATCCTCCCGACCGAGTTCACGGAGGCGAGCGGTCACCTGACTCCGAAGATGAGCATCAAGCGCAACGTCATCCTCGCCGACTTCGCCGACACCATCGCCGCCGTCTACTCCGCCGCCCCCGCCACCGAGGGCATCTCCCTCCGCTGACCCCGCGCTCTCCCGCCGTCACCAGCAGGCCGTCCCGATCGCAGCCGCCTCCGGGACAGCGCGCCCAGCTCTATCCCGTCGGCGGAACGCACGACGCTCCTCGGAACGCGCCCACCTCGAAAGGCCGACCGCGCGGAGCCGGGCAAGGACGGGCTCCCCTCGACACAGCCGTATCCGGAAAAGCGCGTCCCAGCGCTTTCCCGTCGGCGGAACTCACGACGCTCCACAGAACGCGCCCACCCCGAGAAGCCGACCGCGCGGAGCCGGGCAAGGACCGGCCCCCCTCGACACAGCCGTATCCGGAAAAGCGCGTCCCAGCGCTTTCCCGTCGGCGGAACGCCCGACGCTTCACGGAACGCCCCCACCTCGAGCGGCCGACTGCGCGGAGCCGGGCAAGGACCGGCTCCCCCTCAACACAGCCGTATCCGGAAAAGCGCGTCCCAGCGCTTTCCCGTCGGCGGAACGCACGACGCTCCACGGAACGCGCCCACTTCGAAAGGCCGACCGCGCGGAGCCGGGCAAGGACCGGCCCCCCCTCGACACAGCCGTATCCGGGAAAGCGCGTCCCAGCGCTTTCCCGTCGGCGGAACGCACGACGCTCCATGGAACGCGCCCACCTCGAAAAGCCGACCGCGCGGAGCCGGGCAGGGACCGGCTCCCCCTCGACACAGCCGTATCCGGGAAAGCGCGTCCCAGCGCTTTCCCGTCGGCGGAACGCACGACGCTCCACAGAACGCGCCCACCTCGACAAGCCGACCGCGCCGAGCCGGGCAAGGACCGGCTCGGAATCCAACTCAGAACCAGTCGGATTCCCGGACGGCCTTCATGGCGGCGCGGCGGTCGTCCTTGGAGAGGCGGTCGAGGTAGAGGCGTCCGTCGAGGTGGTCGCATTCGTGCTGGAGGGCCTGGGCCATGAGGCCGTCGCCTTCGAGGACGATCTCGTTGCCGTCGAGGTCGGTGCCGCGGACCTTCGCGTGCGGGTAGCGGATCGCGGGGTACCAGAGGTTCGGGACGGAGAGGCAGCCCTCGTCGACCGGTTGCGGGTCTCCGCTGAGCTCGATGATCTCGGGGTTGAGGATGTAGCCGATGACGCCGTCGACGTTGTAGCTGAAGGCGCGGAGGTTGACGCCGATCTGGGGGGCTGCGACGCCGGCGCGTCCGGGCGGGCGGACGCTGTCGACGAGGTCCTCGACGAGGCCGCGGACGCCGGCGTCGACCGTCTCGATGGTCGTGGACGGGGTCTTCAGCACCGGGTCCCCGAAGATGCGGATCTGGCGTTCGGTCATGTGGTGCGCTCCCTCAGGGCCTCCTCCGCGCTCAGGAGGGCGTTCTCGACGACTTCGCTCGCTGCGGGGTGCGGCCAGTACTGGCTGCGGGCGAGTCCGCGGATGCCGGTGCCGGCGCTGGCGGCCTGGACGAGCGGCTGAATGAGGATACTGGCCTGCGGCCCGATGATGTGCGCGCCGAGGAGGGCGCCGTCGAGTCCGACGACCAGGAGGCAGGCGCTGGAGTCGTCCTCGAGCGCCCAGCCGAAGGCGGTGGAGCCGTACTCCTGGGTGACGGTGACGACGTCCAGGCCGTGGTCTCGCGCTTCGGCCGCGGTGAGCCCGAAGTGGGCGATCTGCGGGTGGGCGAAGATCGCGCCGGGCACCGGCGAGAGGGTGTCGGAGAGCATCTCGCCCGGGTGCAGGAGGTTGTGCGCCACGAGGCGCGCCTCGTGGTTGGCGACGTGCTTGAGCTGCCAGCGAGACGACACGTCGCCGAGGGCGAAGAGGCCGGGCACGGGGCGTCCGCCGGAGAGGACGCGCTGCTCGGGGTCGACGCTGATCCGGCCGTCCTCGTGCAGATCGATCCCGACGGAGGCGGCGGCGACCGTGTCGCTGTTGGGGTCGCGGCCGAGGGCGACGAGGAGCAGGTCGGTCTCGACCGTCGTGCCGTCGCTGAGGGCGACGCGGAGCCCGTCTGGGCGGGCGTCGACGCTCTCGGCGCTCACTCCGGTGAGCACCGTGTACCGCTCGGCGGCGATCCCGGTGAACCGGCGCGAGACGTCCTCGTCGAGGGCGCGGAGGAGGCGGTCGCCGCGGACGGCGACGGTCACGGCCGTGCCGAAGGAGGAGAAGACGTGGGCGAACTCGACGGCCACCGCGCCGCCGCCGAGGATCAGCATCCGCTCGGGGAGCTCGTCGAGCCGCATGACGGAGGAGGAGTCCTGGATGCGGGGGTCCGGCTCGTACGCGGCGAGGAGCGGCCTGGGCCGCGAGCCGGCGGCCACGACCACCTGCGGCGCACTGATGCGGGCACCGCTGGCGCTGACGAGGACGTGCGGGCGGTCGCCGTCTCCGAGCGACTCGAAGCCGAAGCTCTCGCGGAGGACGGTCACGTTCGGGGAGCGCTGATCGCGGTACTCGAAACCGCCCTCGCTGATCGCGTCGATCCGGCCGAACACCCGGTCGCGCACCTCGGCCCACTCGGGGCGGCGGAGGCGGGAGTGGACGCCGATCGGGCCGCCCTGGTCGACGTCGGTGATCACGTCGGCGACATGGACGAACATCTTGGTCGGGATGCAGCCGGCGTTGAGGCAGGTGCCGCCGAACCACTCCCCGTCGTCGAGGATCGCGACCCGCAGGCCGTCGAACTCCGGACCGACGATCGAGTTGCCGGAGCCGGCCCCGATGACGATCAAGTCGAAGGAGTCGGTGGTCGCGTCGGGTCCGTCGGTGCGGTCCTGGAACGCGGCGGACGCCGCCTCGGAGCCCCGGGGCTCAGACACGTCGGACCGGCATGCCCTCGACCACGAGCGCGGCGAGCAGGCGTGCGGCGTCCTTCGTGCCCTCGCGCAGCTGCTCCCACTTCACCACGGATCCGGCGGCGAGCACCGGGTCGTAGGGGATGCGGACGATGTCGCGGACGCGGGAGCGGAAGTGCGACTCGATCTCCTCCAGCTTCACCAGGCTCGTGCCCTGCGTCGCCGTGTTGAGCGCGACGACCGCGTTGCGCACCAGGGCGCCGTAGCCGTTCGCGTCCAGCCAGGTGAGGGTCTCGGAGGCCAGGCGGGCCTCGTCGACGCTGCCGCCCGAGACGATCACCACCGTGTCGGCGCGCTGCAGCGTGGGCCGCATCACCGAGTGCACGATGCCCGTGCCGCAGTCGGTGAGCATGATCGAGTAGAAGCGCTCGACCAGGTCGGCGACCACGTTGTAGTCGTCCTCGTCGAAGGCCTCGGAGAGCTGCGGGTCGGTGTCGGAGGCGAGGACGTCGAGGCGGGTCTCGTCGCGGGAGACCATCGTCGAGAACTCGGTGAACCCCGTCACGCCGGCCGCGCGGTTCACGACGTCGCGGACGGTCGCCCGCGTCTGCTTGGGGACGCGCTCGGCCAGGGTGCCGCGGTCGGGGTTCGCGTCGACCGCGATGATGCGGTCCTCGCGCGCGTCGGCGAGGGCCATGCCCAGGAGCGTCGTGACCGTGGTCTTGCCGACGCCGCCCTTGCGGGTCATGACCGGGACGAAGCGGGTGCCGCCCTCGAACTGCCGGCCGATCCGCTCGTCCATCGCCTTCCACGCCTTCACCTTCGCGGAGTCGCCGAGGTTGACCGTGTGAAAGGTCAGGCCGTAGAGGAAGCGGTGCCAGCCGCCCGTGGGAGCGGGACGGGTCTTGCGGTTGACCTCCAGGAGCCTGTCCGGGGTGAGCATCGACGCCGACTCGGGGACGGCGGCGCTCGGCGCGGACGGGGCGGGAGCGGCGCTCGAGGACTCGGCGCGGAGGCGGTCGCGGCGCGTGGGGACGGCGGCGGGCTCCCCCGCGGACTCGGACGCCGCGGGCTTCTCGGCGGACTCCGCTCGGGCGGGGATCCCCGCCGAGACCGGTCCGTTTGCGCCGGACGGGTGAGCGGGAGCCGGTGAGGGGGTCGGAGCAGGACTCGGCTCCGGGGGCGCGAGAGCGTGCGAGCGCGAGGGCGGCAGGCCGAGGCGGCCGACGTCGATCGCGTCCTCGTCCTCGACCGGAGCGGGGGCGGTGGAGCGGCGCCGCGGGCCGGGCGGGGTGATCCGCACGCCGTCGGGCAGGAGGGTCGGAGCGGTGTCGCTCGCTCGCGGGGAGTACTGACCCGATTCCCGAGCCGCGTCCATGGCGGTCCGCGGCGTGGGACCGGTGCCGGTGTCGGGCTGTTCGTCGTTGCGCTCATCCATGCGAACGAGCCTCCTTCCGCTCAGGACGAGTGTACCGGCGGGCCCGGATCGCGCCGGGCGGCTTGGTCGGAGCGCGCTCCGACTGCTAGTGCGGCCCGCTTCCGGAGGCGGCGCGGACGGCGCGTGCAGCGAACGGTTAGGTTCTGCCGCCCGGAGGAACGTAAAGTAGTCAGCCATGCATGTACTCAGCGTGAGCTCCCTCAAGGGCGGCGTCGGCAAGACCACGGTGACGCTCGGCCTTGCATCCGCGGCGTTCTCGAAGGGCCTGCGAACGCTGGTCGTCGACCTCGATCCCCAGTCCGACGTGTCGACCGGAATGGACATCAACGTCGCCGGCCACCTCAACATCGCCGACGTCCTGACGTCGCCGAAGGAGAAGATCGTCCGCTCGGCGATCGCCCCCTCCGGCTGGACCAAGGAGCACCACGGCACGATCGACGTGCTGATCGGCAGCCCCTCCGCGATCAACTTCGACGGGCCGCACCCCAGCATCCGCGACATCTGGAAGCTCGAGGAGGCCCTCGCGAGCGTCGAGGCCGACTACGACCTCGTGCTGATCGACTGCGCCCCCTCGCTCAACGCCCTGACCCGCACGGCCTGGGCCGCGAGCGACCGCGTCGCCGTCGTCACGGAGCCGGGCCTGTTCTCGGTGGCCGCCGCCGACCGGGCGCTCCGGGCGATCGAGGAGATCCGCCGCGGACTCAGCCCGCGCCTCCAGCCGCTGGGCATCATCGTCAACCGCGCCCGCGTCCAGTCGCTGGAGCACCAGTTCCGGATCAAGGAGCTGCGCGACATGTTCGGACCGCTCGTGCTCAGCCCGCAGCTCCCGGAGCGCACCTCCCTCCAGCAGGCGCAGGGCGCGGCGAAGCCCGTGCACGTCTGGCCCGGGGAGAGCGCTCAGGAGATGGCGCACAACTTCGACCTGCTGCTCGACCGCGTGATCCGCACCGGTCGCATCGGCGAGCAGGTCCCCGCCGCGACCTAGGGCCGGCGGGTCCGCCGGACTCCTCCGGCTCGAGGTCTCGGGACGCGGGCGATGCTCGGTGCCCGAGGAGTGCCAGGGACGGCGCCGGCGGACGCTCGGCGTCGGAGTTCAGCGCGGGCTCTCGATGCGCGGGCGGAGCCCATCGTCGGATCCGCAGGGCGGGACACGGACGGAGCCCGTCATCGGACCCGCATGCTAGCGGGCGTGATCGGCGGGGAGCTCGCGTCCGGCGGACGGATCACGCGGGCGGGGCCCGCCATTCGACCAGCTCGGTGAGACTCGGGTGCCGCCCGTTGCCCGCTCAGCACGGCTGCAGGCAGGTCCGCTCCTGATCAGCTGAGCGCGCGGAGGAGACCCCGGAGTCCCCGGGGCCGCGGCCGACCCGCGAGGGGTGGGCGGTCAGCCGACGCGGCGGGAGGCGCGGCGCTGGGCGAGCTCGTCGCCCGGGTCGACCGACTGATGGTCGAGCTCGACGAGGCTCGACTCGACTTCGCGGAGGACCTTGCCGACGGCGATGCCGAAGACGCCCTGGCCGCGGCTGAGCAGGTCGATGACCTCGTCGTTCGAGGTGCAGAGGTAGACGCTCGCGCCGTCGCTCATCAGGGTCGTCTGCGCGAGGTCGTCGACCCCGGACTCGCGGAGCTGGTTGACCGCCGTGCGGATCTGCTGGAGCGAGATCCCGGTGTCGAGCAGGCGCTTGACCAGCTTCAGCACGAGGATGTCGCGGAAGCCGTAGAGGCGCTGCGTTCCGGAGCCGGACGCGCCGCGCACGGTGGGCTCGACGAGCTCGGTCCGCGCCCAGTAGTCGAGCTGCCGGTAGGTGATCCCCGCGGCGCGCGCCGCGACGGCCCCGCGGTAGCCCGCGTCGGCGTCGAGCTCGGGCAGTCCGTCGGTGAACAGGACGAGGTCGCGCTGGCCGCTGACGTCGCGGCTGACTTCTCTCATCCCTGTGCCTCTCGGATCCGGACGCCGGATCCTCCGAACGCGCTCCCTACCGTACCGACCGGCGCAGGCCGAGTAAACGACATCGGCCTCGGCGCCGCGGCGTGTCGCACGGGCCGCCCGACGGCCGGCGGCGCGGCCCTCACGAGCGGGCGATCCGCGAGAGGGCGCTGCGCACCATCGCCCCGCGGATCGTGCCCAGCTGGGTCGCGAGCCCCACCGCGTTCTCGGCAGCGCCGGCGGAGCCGGACGCCTCTCCGCGGCGGGCGCTGGAGGCGACGACGCTCTCGATGAGCGACATCTCGCGCTCGACGGCGACGCGGAGCGGTCGGAGATGGCGGGGCTCGATACCGGATCGGCCGAGGTCGACGAGCGCCTTGAGCGTCGTCACGGCCTCGTCCCCGAACACGTCGCCGCCCCGCACGAGCCCGGCGGCGATGGCCTCCTGGACGAGAGCGGGCGTGGCACCGGACTCGGCCGCGAGGCCCTCGCGGGTCAACCGCGTGGCGGGGCCGAGGAGCGAGGCGCTCGGACCCCCGACACCGGCCGGCAGGGCGGGCTCGCGTCCGGCGTCGATGTCGTCGAGGTATCCGCGGATGACCTTGAGGGGGAGGTAGTGGTCGCGCTGCAGAGCGAGGATCATCCGGAGCCGCTCGACGTCGGAGCCCGAGAACTTGCGGTAGCCGGAGTCGGTGCGGGCCGGCGAGACGAGCCCCTGCTCCTCGAGGAAGCGCAGCTTGGACGGGGTGACGTCCGGGAACTCACTGGTCAGCCTGGCCAGCACCTGCCCGATGCTCAGCAGAGCGGCGGAGCCGGTGGGGAGGGCGCGCGCGGAGGAGCGGCCCACGGCTCACGCGTCCGGAGCGGCGACGAGGTCGGCGCGGGACGCGTAGAAGGTGAGTCGGAACTTGCCGACCTGCACCTCGGAGCCGTCGGTGAGGATCGCGGACTCGATCCGGACCCCGTCGAAGTAGGTGCCGTTCAGGGAGCCGAGGTCGTGGACCTCGAACGCCGTGCCGCGGCGGACGAACTCGGCGTGCCGGCGCGAGACCGTGACGTCGTCGAGGAAGATGCCCGCGTCGGGGTGACGGCCGACCGTCGTGGAGTCGGTGTCGAGGAGGAAGCGGGCGCCGGTGTTCGGTCCGCGGCGCACGACCAGCAGCGCGGATCCCGAGGGCAGAGCCCCGACGGCCTCGGCCTCCTCGCGGGACGCGCGGTTGTCGAGAGCGGCGAGCTGGGCACCGATGTCGTCGGTGAACGTCAGAGTCGTCTCCGTCGACGGCTCACCGGGAACGGAATTGTGCTGGGCGGATGATGCTCCACCGACGGGCTCGACCAAGACGTACCTCCTATCAGGTCAGCGTATCCGAATCGTGACCCTCGTCGGACCCCTGAGCACCTGTGCGGACCCCCAGGACGAGGTCCCGCGTCTGGACGGCGTAGACGATCCCGGCCCACCAGTAGAGGAATGCGCCCCACAGCGCGAAGGCCCAGGCGATGGGGAGCGAGGCGGGCGCGAGGGCCGGGAACGCCTGCCCCAGCATGATCAGCGGGAGCGCGTAGAAGAGGCAGAAGGTCGCGAATTTCCCCAGGTGGTGCACGGGAAGCGGTCCGTAGCCGTTGTTCGCCAGGACGACCGCCAGGACCACGAGCATCAGGTCGCGGGCGAGCAGCACGGCGACCAGCCACCAGGGCACCAGTCCGCGGGCCGCGAGGCCCAGGACGGTGGCGAAGATGTAGAGCCGGTCGGCGGCCGGATCGAGGACGCGTCCGAGGCGCGTCATCTGGTCGAAGCGGCGCGCGATCCAGCCGTCGAGGTAGTCGGTGAGGCTCGAGACCACGAGGGTCAGGAGCGCGAGCGCGTCCTCACCGAGGACCACGAGCACGAGGAACACCGGCACCAGGGCGAGGCGCACCATGCTGAGGACGTTCGGGACCGTCCAGATCCGGTCCTCACCGGTGCGCGCCATGCGCCCAGCCTAGGCGGGGCGCACGGCGGCGTGGTCAGCGCTTGTCGCGCCAGACCCGCTCGAACGGCAGGCGCCAGGCGTGCGGCGCGATCAGCTGGTGGATGGCGTTCGGCCCCCAGGAGCCGGGCGCGTAGAGACGGACGGGCGGCGGATCCTGCAGGAGGGGCGCGGAGACCTCCCAGAGCCGCTCGATGCCCTCCGCGGTGGTGAACAGCGTGTGGTCTCCGCGCATCGCGTCGAGGATCAGGCGCTCGTAGGCCTCGAGCGCGTCGCCCGCGCGGTCGGTCTCCTGGAGCGCGAACTGCATGCTCAGCTTGTCGAGCCGCATGCCGGGACCGGGGCGCTTCCCGTAGAACGAGAGCGAGACCTTCGAGGCGTCCGCCAGGTCGAAGGTGAGGTGGTCCGGGCCGTGGGCACCGACTCCGGAGCCCTGCGGGAACATGCTCTTCGGGGGCTCGCGGAACGCGATCGAGATGATGCGCTGACCCTCGGCCATCCGCTTGCCGGTGCGGAGGTAGAACGGCACTCCCGCCCAGCGCCAGTTGTCGATCTCGCACTTCAGCGCGACGAAGGTGTCGGTCTCGGAGTCGGCGGCGACGCCCGGCTCGTCGCGGTAGCCGATGTACTGGCCGCGCACCACGTTCTCGGGGTTCAGCGGACGCATCGAGCGGAAGACCTTGTTCTTCTCCTCGCTGATGGCCTGGGGCTCCAGCGCGGTCGGCGGCTCCATCGCCATGAACGCCAGCACCTGGAAGAGGTGGGTGACGACCATGTCCTTGTACGCGCCGGTGGACTCGTAGAACTCGGCGCGACGGTCGAGCGTGAGGCGCTCGGGGATGTCGATCTGGACGTGATCGATGAAGTTGCGGTTCCAGATGGGCTCGAAGAGGCCGTTGGCGAAGCGGAAGGCGAGGATGTTCTGCGCCGGCTCCTTGCCGAGGAAGTGGTCGATCCGGAAGATCTGCTCCTCGCTGAAGGTCTCGTGGAGCTCCGCGTTGAGGACGACCGCGCTCTCGAGGTCGACGCCGAACGGCTTCTCCATGATGATCCGCGAGCGCTCGACCAGCCCGGCCTCGGCGAGCATCCGCACGACGGAGAGAGCTGCCCTGGGCGGGACGCTGAGGTAGTGCAGCCGGCTCACGTCCGGGCCGAGGACCGCCTCGGCGTCGGTCACGGCGGCGGCCAGCGCGGCCGGACCGGCGGACTGCGGGACGTAGCGGAGCTTGGACGCGAACTCGTCCCACTGCGCCGGCGTCAGGGAGCGGCTCCCGAACTCGTCGTAGGCCAGCTTCGCGAAGGCGCGGAACGAGGCGTCGTCGTGCTCCTCGAGCGAGGTGCCGACGATCTGCAGGTCCGGTGCGAGGGAGGAGAGCGCGAGGTGGGCCATCCCCGGGATGAGCTTGCGCCGGGCCAGGTCGCCGACGGCGCCGAACAGCACGACGACATGGGGTGCCGCCTGCTCGGTCTGGACGGCGGGAGCGGGGGGTGCGGTTGTCACGGTCACCCCTCGATCATTCCAGTTCGGATCGTGACGCAGGCGTCATGTGCTCGATACGCACCGCCGCTAAGGTCTCTCCCGTGCATCCGTTCTCCGACGCGTCCGCCGCGACCGCAGCACCCGCCTCCGCCACCGCCCCCTCCTCCGCCGACGGGACGACCGCGCCTCCGCTCGACGAGAGGATCCGCGCCGACGTCCACCTGCTGGGCGAGCTGCTCGGCCAGGTGCTCCGCGAGTCGGGCGAGCCCTCCCTCTACGAGGACGTGGAGCGCCTGCGCGCGCTCACGATCAGCGCCTACGACAGCGGCGACGCCGCCGGGACCGCGGAGGCGGAGGAGTTCGTCGCCTCGCTCACGCTCGAGCGCGCCGAGGAGGTCGCCCGGGCGTTCACCTGCTACTTCCACCTCGTCAACGTGGCGGAGGAGTTCCACCGCGTCCGCGTGCTGCGCCGGCGCGAGGCCGACGCCGGCGCGCAGTCGCCCGAGGACTCGATCCTCGCCTCGATGCGCCGGCTGACCGGGGAGCTCGGGGAGGACGAGGCGTTCGCGCGCCTGTCCCGACTGGAGTTCCGCCCGGTCCTCACGGCGCACCCGACCGAGGCGCGCCGCCGCGCAGTGGCCTCGACCATCCGCCGCATCAGCGACCTGCTCGAGCAGCGCGACGACCCGCGCATGGGCGGCGTCGTGCTGGTGGAGATCCGCCGCAAGCTGCTGGCCGAGGTCGACACGCTGTGGCGCACCGCTCCGCTGCGCGAGTCCAAGCCCACTCCCCTCGACGAGGTGCGCACCGCGATGAGCGTCTTCGACGAGTCGCTGTTCTCGGTGCTCCCCCGCGTCTACCGCCGCCTCGACGACGCTCTGCTCGGCGAGGGCTCGGGCACCCGGGCTCCGGTCGCACCGGCCTTCGTCCGCCTGGGCACCTGGATCGGCGGCGACCGCGACGGCAATCCCTTCGTCACCGCCGAGACGACCCTCGCTGCGGTGGACATCGCCTCCGAGCACGTCCTCATGGGCCTCGAGCGGGTCGCCCGCCGCGTGGGCCGCGCGCTGACCCTCGACGCGTCGACCACTCCCCCGTCGGCCGCCGTCGAGGCGCTCTGGGCCTCCTGCGTCGAGCGGGCTCCCGAGCTCGCCGCCGACATCGCCGAGCGCTCGCCCAACGAGGCGCACCGCCGCGTCCTGCTCTTCGCGGCCGAGCGCCTGGCCGCGACCCGGTCCGAGGGGCCGCTGGCCTACTCCGCCGCCGCCGAGCTGCTGGCCGATCTGCGCACCCTCCAGGAGTCCCTGGTCGAGGCCGAGGACGTCCGCGCCGCCTACGGCGACCTCCAGGACTTCGTCTGGCAGCTCGAGACCTTCGGCTTCCACCTCGCCGAGATCGAGGTGCGCCAGCACTCGAAGGTGCACCGCGAGACGATCGCCGCGATCCGCGCCGGCGAGGAGCTCGACGAGCGCGGCCTCGAGGTCCTGTCGGTGTTCCGGGCGATCGCGAAGGTCCAGGAGCGCTTCGGCACCGACGCGGCGAGGCGGTACATCGTCTCCTTCACGCAGTCGGCCGACGACCTGCGGACGGTCTTCGAACTGGCCGAGGCGGCGACCGACGGCAAGCCGCCGATCATCGACGCGGTCCCGCTCTTCGAGA
The DNA here is from genome assembly GCF_002932155.1 of Rathayibacter sp. AY1F9. NCBI lineage: Bacteria > Bacillati > Actinomycetota > Actinomycetes > Micrococcales > Microbacteriaceae > Rathayibacter > Rathayibacter sp. AY1F9. Next base: position 44,538 of record NZ_PSVA01000011.1, read on the forward strand.
CCTTCGCCGACCTCGACGCCTCGACCGACATCCTCGCCGAGATGATCCGCCTCCCCCAGGTGCAGGCGCGCCTCGCGGCCACCGGCAACCGGCTCGAGGTGATGCTCGGCTACTCCGACTCGTCGAAGGACGTCGGACCGGTCTCGGCGACGCTCGCGCTCTACGACGCGCAGGCGCGCATCGCGCAGTGGGCGGCCGACGAGGGCATCGTGCTCACGCTGTTCCACGGGCGCGGCGGAGCGCTCGGCCGCGGCGGCGGGCCGGCCAACCGGGCCGTCCTCGCGCAGCCGCCCGGATCGGTGGACGGCCGCTTCAAGCTGACGGAGCAGGGCGAGGTCATCTTCGCCCGCTACGGCAACCCGGACATCGCCACCCGGCACATCGAGCAGGTGGCGGGAGCGACGCTGCTCGCCTCCTCCCCCGCGGTCGGCGAGCGCAACGCGGGCGCCGCGGAGCGCTTCGCCGAGGTGGCGGCGACGATGGACCGCGAGTCGCGCCGCCGCTTCTTCGAGCTCGTGAAGGCCGACGGCTTCGCGCCGTGGTTCGCCCGGGTCACCCCGCAGGAGGAGGTGGGCCTGCTCGCCCTCGGCTCGCGTCCGGCCCGCCGCGGCCTCTCCGTCGAGTCGCTCGAGGACCTGCGAGCGATCCCGTGGGTCTTCGCCTGGACCCAGGCCCGCGTCAACCTGACCGGCTGGTTCGGGCTGGGCAGCGCGCTCGAGGCCGTCGGCGACCTCGACCTGCTCCGCGAGGCCTACGCCTCCTGGCCGCTTTTCACGACGATGGTCGACAACGTCGAGATGTCGCTCGCGAAGACCGACGAGGGCATCGCCCGCCGGTACCTCGCCCTCGACTCCCGCGACGACCTCGCCGGACTCGTGCTCGACGAGATGGCGCTCACCCGCCGGTGGGTGCTCTCGATCACCGGCGAGGAGAGCCTGCTCACGGGCCACCGCGTGCTCGGCCGTGCCGTGCGCCTGCGCACCCCGTACGTCAACGCGCTCTCGCTCCTGCAGCTGCGCGCACTGAAGGCGCTCCGCACCGACCCGGGCGGATCCGGGACGGAGCAGAACCAGCGGCTGCTCCTGCTCGCGGTCAACGGAGTCGCGGCGGGGCTGCAGAACACCGGCTGATCCCGGCTCGGAACGACGGAACCCCCGGCGGCCTCACGGCTGCCGGGGGTTCTCGTGCGTCTGCGGGCGCCTCCCGCCTGCGGAGCGGGTCGAGGCGCCGGGCGGATCAGGCCTGCGGGGCGGCGTCGGCCTCCTGAGCGGCCTTCGCCTCCTCGTACTGGCGGCGCACCTCGACCATGTCGAGGCCGCGGACCTGCTCGATCAGGTTGTCGAGCGCGGGGGCGGGCAGGGCGCCGGGCTGAGCCATCAGCGGGATCCCGTCGCGGTACACCACGAGGGTGGGGATGGAGGAGATGCCGTAGCTCGCGGCGAGCTGCTGCTGGTCCTCCGTGTCGACCTTCGCGAACGTGATGTCGGCGTTCTTCTCGCTCGTGGCCTCGAAGACCGGAGCGAACTGCTTGCACGGGCCGCACCAGTCGGCCCAGAAGTCGATGAGGACGATGCCGTCGGCGATCGTCTGGTCGTGGGAGTCGAGGGTCATCGCAGTCGTAGCCATGGGGGATGCAACCGGGTGCCCCCGCGGCCTATTCCCGGGCGGAATCGAGGAGGTCGAGCAGCGAGCGCGGACCGACCACGGCGGCCCCGAGCGCCTCGACGCGGGCGGCCAGTCCCCGGTCGGCCGTCACGACGACCGCGGTCTCGAGCGCGCCGACCAGCTCGACGATCGCGTCGTCGCCAGAGCCGTCGGCCGAGTGGACCGTGAGCCGCTCCGTGAGAGCGCCCGGCTCAGGACGTGCGGCGCGCGCCACTCCCTCGAGCACCACGGCGATGCGCGGCCAGACCGTGTCGGCGTCGATCCCCAGGAGACGGCCGGGGACGCCGGCCTCCGCGAGGCGGGCCAGGGAGGCGAGGAGGCGCTCCGCGGCGCCGGCGCGGTCGCGCCACCAGCCGTCGGGGCGTGAGCCGACCACGTTGGCGGCGTCCACGACGAGCACCGGGATCGAGGAGCCGAGCGCGCGCAGGCCCGGCCAGGCCGCTCCGAAGCCCGGGTGCAGCGGCAGGGAGTCGACCTCGTCTGGGGCGACCCAGCGCAGCTCGGTGCTCTCGGCGTCGCTGATACGGGGAGTGAAGTGCTCGCGGGACTCGGCCAGGACTGTGGAGTAGCTCCACGGTCCGATCACGACGACGCTGGAGAGCACGGGCCGGATCAGGTCGGCGGGGACGCCCGCCTCCTCCTCCGACTCCCGGAGGGCCGCCTCGAAGGCCGTCTCCTCGGGGTGACGGGCGCCGCCGGGCAGCCCCCAGGTGTCCCCGAAGTGGCTCCAGCTGACGCGGTGCTGGAGCAGGACGCGTCCCGACGGATCGCGCAGGAGGAGGCCGGCGGCGCCGAAGCGCCCCCAGAAGCGGCGTCCGTCGCCGATCTCGACCCAGCCGTCGCCGAGCGACGCGTCGAAGGGGTGGCGCGGGAGCACGGCGTCCGCGCCGGGGTCCTCGCTGGTCATGCCCTCCAGCCTCCCACACCGCGCCCGCCGCACCCGACCCCGACGGGCTGGCAGAATCGGACGATGCGCCGCTCGAGACCCCTCCGCCTCGCGACGCTCGCCTGGCTCGCGCTGATCGCCCTGATCACGCTGACGCCCGCGCCCTACCCGGCCGGGGAGCCCAACGCGCTGATCCGCGGGATCATCGCCTTCCTCGCTTCCACGCCGCTCACCGGCTGGTTCGACTTCGACGTGGCGGAGTTCACCGCGAACGTGCTGCTCTTCGTGCCGCTCGGTGCGCTGATCGCCGCGCAGTTGCCGGCGGGTCGCCGCCTGTGGGCCGCCGTCATCGGGCTCGCCGTGTCGGCGGCCGTCGAGACAGCGCAGCTGCTGTGGCTGCCGACCCGCGTCTCCGACGTGCAGGACCTCGTCTCGAACGGCAGCGGCTCCCTGATCGGCGCCCTGCTGACGATCGCGCTGCTCCGCTTCTCCCCCCGCCGCCGCTCCCGGAAGGACCGCACCGCCCATGCCCGCTGAGACCCTCGTCGTCCTCGACCGACCCTCCCTCGACGCCGAGGCGCACTCGCCGGGAGGACCCGCGCACCGCATCGATCCGAGCGGGCGCGGCGATCTGGACGTCACCGACCTCGGCTTCACCCGCGGCGACGGCGTGTTCGAAACGATCAACCTGGTCGACGGACGGCTCCAGGCGCTCGACGCGCACCTGGACCGCTTCGAGCGCTCGGCCCGGATGCTCGACCTGCCCCGGCCGGACCGGCCCGCCTGGCTCGAGGCGATCGGAGCGGCGGTGGCCGCGCACCCGCCCGTCGCCGAGGCGATGGTGAAGACGATCCTGACCCGCGGCGTCGAGGGCGGCGGGCGGCCCACCGGCGTCGTCTTCGTCCAGACCAGCCCGGACTTCGGCCCGGCCCGCCGCGACGGCGTGCGCGTGGTGCTCCTGGACCGCGGGCTGCGCTCGGACGTGCAGTCGACGTCCCCCTGGCTGCTCGCCGGCGCGAAGACGCTCTCGTACGCGGTGAACCGTGCGGCCGCGCGGGAGGCCGCCCGGCGCGGCGCCGACGACGCCCTGTTCGTGTCGAGCGACGGCTACCTGCTCGAGGGGCCGACCTCGAACCTCGTGCTGCTGACGGGCGGGGAGCTCGTGACTCCTCCGCCGAGCCTCGGGCTGCTGCCCGGCACCACGCAGGCCGACCTGTTCGCGCTCGCGCCGGGCCTCGGCCTCGAGACGGCGGTGCGTCCGCTGCGCTCGGGCGATCTGGAGGCGGCGGACGCGGCGTGGCTGGTCTCGAGCGCGCGCAACGCCGCTCCCGTCCGCGCCGTCGACGGGACCGACCGCCGCGTCGACGCCGACCTCTCGGCCCGGATCAACGCCGCGCTGCTCGCCCGCTGAGACTCCGATCCTCCCCCGTGGGACGCCCCGCGCCGAGCGCGGACGGCGTCCCGGAGGAGAGAGGGCTCAGGAGAGGCCGTCGACGTCCGCGGGGCCGCGGCTGATCAGTCCGCCGCGGACGTGCTCGACGGTGGGGTCGAGCTGCACCGGATCGCGCTCGTCCGCCGCCTCGTCGTTGATCACGGCCGAGACGATGCCGCGCCAGTCGGTGCCCTCGGCCACGGCGTCCTCGGAGCCGACGCGGCGCGTGACGAACACGGCCTCCGACTCCTCGCCCGCGTGCGAGATGACGGCGAGGACGCCGACGGTGCGACCGCCCGGGTGCTCGATCCGCCACTCCTCGTGCCCGGACGGGACGAGCGAGAACTCCAGGCCCGCGTGCGGGAAGCCGGTGGGGCGCAGCTCGGACGGGGATCCGCTCTGCGGAGGCGCGCCGCGGGTGGGGACCCCGGTGCCCTCGCCGCTCGTCGTGCTCATGCCGACGTCGCCGCGGGTTCCGCCGGCTCCGGAGCTGTCGTTCGCCGCGACCATGCGGTCGTCGCCCCTCCGCAGCGCGTCGTCCGCTCCGGTGTAGATGCTGTCGTCTCGGTTCATGGGAACCTCCTTGTCGGCGGCCAGTGTAGGACCGCGGGGTGGGTGGCGAGCGGGCGCCGTTCGTAGACTGGGGGGATGCAGATCCCGGTGACCGGTGCCGTGCGGGTGGACGCGTGGCTCTGGGCGGTGCGCATCTACAAGACGCGCTCCGCCGCGACGACCGCGGCTCGGGCCGGCCACATCCGCGTCAACGGCGAGCGGGCCAAGGCGGCGCAGACCGTGCGGGTGGGCGATGAGGTCCGCGCCCGGATCGGCGGCTTCGACCGGGAGCTGATCGTCCGCGGACTCGTGGTCAAGCGGGTCGGTGCGCCGGTGGCCGCCGAGTGCATGGAGGACCGGACACCCCCGCCGCCACCCCGGGAGTCCGCGCCGGGCGTGATCGTCCGTGACCGCGGAGCGGGCCGCCCGACGAAGCGCGACCGGCGCGACATCGAGCGCCTCCGCGGATTCTGACCGCGCGACCCGGCAGCGGCCTCAGGGGGCGAGCGCGCGCAGGCGCTCCAGGAGCCCCTCCGCCGCCTCGTCGAGGAACCGCTGCTGCAGCTCGTCGCCGACCTGGACGAGGGCGATGTCGGTGAAGCCCGCCTCGATGTAGGGCACGAAGCTCTGGGCGAGCTCGTCGAGGTCGGGGCCGCAGGCGATCTGCTCGGCGACGTCCTCCGGGCGCACGAACTGGCTCGCTCCGGCGAAGCCGGCGGGGGTCGGCAGATCGGAGTTGACCGCCCAGCCGCCGGCGAACCAGCGGAACTGCTCGTGGGCCAGCGCCACTCCCTGCTCCTTGTCCGGCGCCCAGCAGATCGGGATCTGGCCGATCGTGCGCGAGGGGGCGGCGTCCGCACCGCGGACCGCGGACCACTGCGAGATCAGCTCGGCGTCGGGCTCGGTCGTGATGAGGTGGTCGCCGATCGGCGCGAAGCGGGCGATCGACTTCTCCCCCGAGACCGCCAGGCCGATCTCGACCGGCGTGTCCGGCAGGTCCCAGATGCGGGCGGAGTCGACGCGGAAGTACTCGCCCTCCCAGGTCACCAGCTCGCCGGTGTGCAGCTCGCGGATGAGGTGGACGGCCTCCTCGAGCATGTCCTGGCGCACGGCGACCGAGGGCCAGCCCTCGCCGACGACGTGCTCGTTGAGGTTCTCGCCCGAGCCGAGGCCGAGCGTGAAGCGGTCGTCGGAGAGGATCGCGAGCGTCGCGGCCTTCTGCGCGACCACGGCCGGGTGGTAGCGGATGGTCGGCGCGGTGACGTAGGTCGTGAGGTCGATGGTCGACGTGGCCTGCGCGACCGCTCCGAGCAGCGTCCAGGCGTAGGAGGCGTGCCCCTGCTCGGTCAGCCACGGCGAGTAGTGGTCGCTCGAGACCGCGAACTCGAAGCCGAGCCTCTCGGCGTCGACCGCGTAGCCCACCAGCTGCTTGGGTCCGCTCTGCTCGGTCATCAGGGTGTATCCGAATCGCACCATGGTCCGTCCTCGTTCCGCTCGTCGTGGGATGCCCGGGGGCACGTCCCATGGTGGGCGGGGGGCCGGATGCGCGCTAACCCCTTGCCCCGGTCGCGAGCGGCGGCTAGCGCGGTGTCAGACGAAGCGGATGCGGTTCTGCACGCGGGTGCGGACCTCGAACGACTCGCCGTACCCGCCGAGCCGCGGGTCGTCCGTGCCGGAGCGCAGCAGCTGCGGCAGCAGCGAGCGGCGGATGACGACGGCGCCCTGGTGCCGGCCGCGCTCGACCTGCTCGAACGGCTGCTCCAGCGCGTCGTCCGGCACGACCACGACGCTCGTCGAGAAGCGGACGCCCAGCTCGCGGCCGAGACGGCGCGCGGCCTTCGCGAGCGAGGCGATCGGCTTCTCGTCCTCGGCGATCCCGGGGCCCTCGAGCTCGCCCTTCCTCAGGCGGACCGGGTCGCCCCAGTCGGCGGAGGTCAGCGCGAGCAGGCCGGCCGGCCCGAGCACGAGGTGGTCGATCTTGAGCCCGCCGTCGCCGACCGCGACGTCGTTCCAGATCGTGTAGGCGATGCCGAGCGCGCCGACGAGCGCGGCCGTCGCCTCCTCGGCCTGAGCCTTCGCGAGCCAGGAGCGGACCTCGCGAGGAGCGGAGCGGACGATCGCCGGGTCGAAGGGGTCCTCGGTCTCGACGCCGCGGCCGAGCCACTCGCGCACCAGGCGCAGGTAGTACTCGCGCGCCGCGCCTCCCGGGTGACCGTAGGAGCGGGCGCGCACGGCCGAGGCGGTCTGCGGGCGCGGCGAGCCGGTGTACGGCGACTGCGGGGAGGACCTCCCGGGGGCGGGAGCGCCTCGGTCGTAGTCGCCGCGGGCGGAGGCGCTGCCGATCCGCTCCCAGGCGAGCTGCACCGCGTGGAACGACGCGGCGTCGCCTCCCGTGTCCGGATGGGTCTCGCGGAGGCGGAGCCGGTACGCCCGGCGGAGCTCGTCGTCGGACGCGGTGGCGGCGACGCCCAGCACCTCGTAGGGGGTGCGGGCGGCGTGGCTGTCGGGCATGTGCTTCCGGAAGGGTCGGGGCGGGGGGTTCCGAGTGTATCGACGCGGGCCGGGCGCCCGGTGGGAGCGCGCACCGCGTCGGCTCGGAACGCGCCGAGCGCCCAGCGGGGGAACGGGCGCCCGGCGGGGGTCAGTGCGCGAGCAGCTCGCGCACCCGCGGGATGACCTGCGTGCCGTAGAGCTCGATGTTGCGCATGATCGCCGGGTGCGGCAGCGTCCCGGCGCTGTACTTGAGGTCGAAGCGGTCGATGCCCAGGGCCTCGACCGTTCGCGCGATCTTCCGGGCGACCGTCTCGGGCGAGCCGAGGTGGATGGCGCCGTCGGGGCCGGCCTCCTCCTCGAAGCGCTCGCGGGTCATCGGGGACCAGCCGCGCTCGCGGCCGATGGCGTCCATCATCGCCTTGTGGTGCGGGAAGTACAGCTCGCGCGCCTCCTCGTCGGTGTCGGCGACGAAGCCGGGCGAGTGCACGGCGACCGGGAGGCGGGGCTGCTCGAGCTGGTCGAGCGCGCGGCCGAAGAGGTCGACATAGGGGCGGAAGCGGGCCGGCGAGCCGCCGATGATCGCCAGGACGAGCGGGAAGCCGTACCGGGCGGCGCGGACGACCGACTCGGGGCTGCCGCCGACGCCGATCCAGGTGCGGAGAGTGCCGTTGTCGAGGGTCGGGTAGACGCTCTGCTCGGTGAGCGCGGGGCGGGTCGTGCCCTGCCAGGTGACCGGGCCGCCCTTTATCAGAGCGTGGAAGAGGTCGAGCTTCTCCTCGAAGAGGACCTCGTACTGCGCGAGGTCGTAGCCGAAGAGCGGGAAGGACTCGGTGAAGGAGCCGCGGCCGAGGATGACCTCGGCCCGGCCGCCGGAGAGTCCGTCGAGGGTGGCGAAGCGCTGGTAGACGCGCACCGGGTCGTCCGAGGAGAGGACCGTCACGGCGGAGCCGAGGTGGATGCGCTCGGTGCGGGCCGCGATGGCGGCGAGCACGACATCCGGTGCGCTCACGGCGAAGTCGGCGCGGTGGTGCTCGCCGATCCCGAAGAAGTCGATGCCGACCCGGTCGGCCAGGACTCCCTCCTCGACCACGTCGCGGAGGACCTGGCCGTGCGGCAGCGGGGCGCCGTCGGGGCCGGCGGTGACGTCGCCGAACGTGTCGACGCCGAACTTGACTTCATGCATACTCATGGACTTCTGCAACCTCCGGGGGTCGACGGCTATTCCTGCGGGCGGGGTCCGACGTCCCCGGGCAGGAGCGCGTCGGAAGAGACGATCCCCGCCTCGAGCGCCGGCTCGCGGTAGGCGCGCCCGAGCGAGGCGACGGTGTCGTGCGCGTTCAGACCGCTCGGGTTCGGCAGCACCCAGAGCGGCGCGCCCGCCACGTCCTCCTCCTGCCTGCCCTGCACCGCCCTGCGGCGTCCGAACGCGATCCGGTAGGCGGTGATGCCGACGACCGCGACGGCCCGGGGCCGCACCCGCTCCACGGTGGCGACCAGCCGCTGAGCGCCCTCGCGCAGCTCCTCCGCGGTCAGCTCGTCGGCGCGGGCGGTCGCCCGGGAGGCGAGATTGGTGATGCCGACGCCGCGGGAGACGAGCTCCGCGCGGTCCGCGGCGCTCATCCCCTCGGACACGCGCGGCGCGCGCTCGAGGATCCCGGCCGCGACGAGCGCCGGGTAGAAGCGGTTGCCGGGGTGGGCGAAGTGCGCGCCGGTGGCGGCGGTCCACAGTCCCGGGTTGATGCCGACGAAGAGGAGCCGGACGTCGTCGCCCAGCAGGTCCTCGACGGTGCGGTCCTGGAACGCTGCGAGCTCGGCGCGGGTGAACGGCATGCGACCATCCTGCCGCGGCGCAAGTCCTCTCGGCACGGGGTCGCCGGTGCCAGCATGGAGGTATGACGAACGCATCCCAGGACCACCCGATCCAGCACGGCAGCGACGACGCGCAGCTCGACGAGAAGCTGCGCGGCGTGCTGCTGCAGGTCGCCGGCGACGCCGAGCTGCGACCGGAGGAGGACGTCGAGACCCTGCTGCGCCAGCGCCTGCGCGACACGCGGATCTCGATCTCGGACGAGGCGATCCCGGGGCTCGCCAAGCGCATCCCCGGCCTCATGCAGCGCGGGGGCGGCGACGTGAACCCCGGGGCGCACTAGCCCCGAGGGACGGACGCGGGCCGAGCGGCCGCTCGGACCCGCGCCTGCCCGCGCTACTCGGGGACCGCCGGGCCCTTGCGGTGGTGGTCGAACACCAGGCTCGTGCGCGTCGAGGCCACCGCCGGGTTCGCCGAGAGGTTCGAGACCACGAAGTCCCGCACGTCGCTGGAGTCGCGGACCGCGACGTGGATGATGAAGTCCTCCGAGCCGCCGAGGAAGAACACCTGCACCACCTCGGGCAGCGCGCGGATCTCCTCCGCGAAGCGCGTGATCGCCTGGCGCTGGCCGACGCGGATGCTGACGCTGATCAGCGCCTGCAGGGTCAGGCCGAGCGCCGCCGGGTCGAGCTCGGCGGTGAAGCCGGTGATGACGCCGCGCTCGACGAGGCCCCGGACGCGTGCGACGCAGGTCGACGGGGCGATGCCGGCGCGCTCGGCGAGCCGGCTGTTGGGCGTCCGCGCGTCGGCGCGGAGGAGGCGCACCAGGGTCCGATCGACCGGATCCAGGTCGTCGAGGTCGTGCAGATCCTTCGGTGGCATGCGCCCGCTCCCTCACTCCGCCGACGAACCTTCGGCCCGTGCGGTTACTTCCGACCGATCCTGCGGAGTTCCCCCGCTCCGGGCACGATCTTCGCACGATGGGGGCAGAGCCGGTGCAGGATCGGCGCCCACCGCCCGCCCCGCGGGCCGCAGCGAAGGAGCCGCCGTGCGCGTCGGGATCCCCACCGAGATCAAGAACAACGAGAACCGGGTCGCCGCCACTCCGGCCGGCGTCCACGAGCTGGTGCGCCGCGGCCACGAGGTCCTCGTCGAGGCCGGCGCGGGCCTGGGCTCGCGCGTGTCGGACGACGACTTCCGCCGCGCCGGCGCCCTCGTCGTCGACGGGCCCGACGAGGTCTGGGGCGAGTCCGAGCTGGTCCTCAAGGTCAAGGAGCCGATCGAGGCCGAGTACCCGCGGATGCGCCGCGACCAGGTGCTCTTCACCTACCTCCACCTCGCCGCCTCCCGCCCGTGCACCGATGCGCTGCTCGCGGCGGGGACGACCTCCATCGCCTACGAGACGGTCCAGCTGGACGACCGGCGGCTGCCGCTGCTCTCGCCGATGAGCGAGGTCGCCGGGCGCCTGTCGATCACGGTCGGCGCCTACCACCTCATGAGCGCCGTCGGCGGACGGGGCACGCTGCTCGGCGGGGTCCCCGGCACTCCGAAGGCGAAGGTCGTCGTGATCGGCGGCGGCACGGCCGGCGAGCACGCCGCGGCGAACGCCCTCGGCATGGGGGCCGACGTCACGATCGTCGACCTCTCGCTCCCCCGCCTCGCGCAGCTCGAGAACCGCTTCCAGGGCGCGATCCAGACCCGCGCCTCCTCGGCCTACGAGATCGCCGCGCAGCTGGCCGACGCCGACCTCGTGATCGGATCCGTCCTCATCCCGGGCGCCAAGGCGCCCAAGCTGGTGACCGACGAGATGGTCGCCACGATGAAGCCGGGCTCGGTGCTGGTCGACATCGCGATCGACCAGGGCGGCTGCTTCGAGGGCTCGCGTCCGACCACGCACGACGACCCGGTGTTCCCCGTGCACCGGAGCGTCTACTACTGCGTCGCGAACATGCCCGGCGCCGTTCCCGAGACCTCGACCCGAGCGCTCACCAACGCGACGCTCCCCTACGCGCTCGCGCTGGCCGACCGCGGGTGGCGGGCCGCCCTGGCCGCCGACCCGGCGCTCGCCCGCGGCCTGAGCACCCACGACGGCCGGGTGACGAACGCCGCCGTCGCCGCGGCCTTCGACCTTCCGGCCGTGCCGGTGGAGTCGCTGCTGCTCTAGGCGCCCGCGGGCGCGAGACCGAGCCCTCCGAGGATCTCGGCGATCTCCTCCTCCGGAGCGCCGCCCACGTCGACCGTGACGTGGAGCTCGTCGTCACCGAGGGGCTCGAGCGCCTCGAACTGCGAGTCGAGCAGCGTGGTCGGCATGAAGTGGCCGACCCGCGAGGCGAGCCGCCCGGCGATCCGGTCCCTCGATCCCGCGAGGTGCGCGAAGACGAGGTCGTCGCGGCGGAGGACGTCGCGGTAGCGGCGGCGCAGTGCCGAGCAGGTCACGACGACCGAGCCGCCCGCGGCGATCCGCTGGTCCACCACGCGGGCGATCTCGGCCAGCCAGGGCGCCCGGTCCTCGTCGGTCAGCGGGATGCCGGCGTGCATCTTGTCGACATTCGCCTGCGGGTGCAGGTCGTCCCCCTCGAGGAACTGCCAGCCCAGTCGGCGCGCCAGGAGCGACGCGACGGTCGACTTGCCGCTGCCGGAGACGCCCATGACGACGACGGCGCGGACGGGGACGGTGGGAAGAGCGGTCATCAGATACCTCCTACGAAGAGACCGATCAGGAGGACCCCGGCGAGCCCGGTCACCGAGACCAGGCACTCCATCACGGTCCAGGTCTTGAGCGTCTGGCCGATGCTGAGCCCGAGGTACTCCTTCACCAGCCAGAACCCGGCGTCGTTGACGTGCGACAGGAACACCGAGCCGGCGCCGATCGCGAGCACCATGAGGGCGACCATCGGCCCGTCCATGGTCTCGGTCAGCGGCTGGAGGATCCCTGCGGCGGTCACGGTGGCGACGGTCGCGGAGCCGGTGGCGACGCGGATCACGACGGCCACGAGCCAGGCGAGCAGCAGCGCCGAGGCGCCGCTCCCCTCCGCGAGCTGGGCGACCACCCCGCCGATCCCGGTGTCGACGAGGACCTGCTTGAAACCGCCGCCCGCGCCGACGATGAGCAGGATGCCCGCGATCGGCGGCAGCGAGCTCGAGAGCGAGGCCTGCAGCTCGGTGCGGTTCATCCGGCCGCCGCGGCCGAGCAGGACCAGACCGGCCAGGAGCGCGATCCCCAGCGCGATGGTCGGCGTGCCGAGGAAGTCGAGGGCGCCCTTCCAGGCGTCCGTGGAGCCCGGGGCCGCGATGTCGGCGATCGCCTTGCCCAGCATCAGCACGACCGGCAGCAGGATGCTCGCGACGGCGGCGGCGAAGCCCGGGCGGTGCTCGCGCGTCTCGCCCGCGCCCTCGCCGAAGAGCGGCGGCGTCTCCACCGGCGCCCAGCGGGCGGCGACCCGGCCGAAGAGCGGGCCGGCGACGACGACGGTGGGGATCGCGACCAGGACGCCGAACGCGAGGGTCACGCCGAGGTTCGCGCCGAGCGCGTCGATCGCGACCAGCGGTCCGGGGTGGGGCGGGACGAGGCCGTGCATCACCGAGAGGCCGGCGAGCGTCGGGATCGCCACCTTCATCAGCGGCAGACCGCTCCGGCGGGCGACCAGGATCACGACCGGGATCAGCAGCACGAGCCCGACCTCGAAGAATATCGGCAGCCCGATCAGCGCGCCGACGAAGCCCATCATCCAGGGCAGCGCGCGAGTGCTCGAGCGGGCGATGAGGGTGTCCACGATGCGGTCCGCGCCGCCCGAGTCGGCGAGGAGCTTGCCGTACATCGCGCCGAGGCCGATGAGGATGCCGACGCCGCCCATGGTGTTGCCGAACCCCAGCGCGAAGCTGGCGACCGCGTCCGCCGCCGCCAGCCCCGCGATCAGGCCCGTCGTCAGCGCTCCGATCAGCAGGGAGACGAAGGGGTGCAGCTTCAGCCAGGTGATCAGCACGACGATCACGGCGATGCCGACGACGGCGGCGAGGATCAGCTGCCCCTGCCCGGCGGTGGTGGCCGGCGCGTCCCCGGCGGCGGCGCGGAGGGCGGGGAGGAGGGTCGGTGTCATGAGCGTCCTTGGTCGAGCCGACGGCCAGCGGCCGGCTTTTGTCCGACATAACCTGCGTGTGTCCCGATCATGCCTGAAGATCGGCCGGGGCGCGACTCCGGCGATGGCAGGATGACCGCATGCCCGCGCCGACGCCCTCGCTGCACCACTCGGTGCTGGACGAGCTCGGCTCGCAGATCGTGCGCGGCGAGCTCGCGCCGGGCACCACCTTCAGCGCCGACGAGCGTGCGGAGCGGCGCGGGGTCTCCCGCTCGGTGATGCGGGAGGCGGTGCGCGTCCTCGAGACGCTCGGGCTCGTGACGTCCCGCCGCCGCGCGGGGACGCGGGTCCAGCCTCCGGAGTGCTGGAACGCCCTGGACACGCGGGTCGTCGCATGGGGACTGGACGGCCCGGACCGGCGGCGCCAGCTGCACCAGCTCAGCGAGCTCCGCCTCGGGGTGGAGCCGCTCGCGGCCCGGCTCGCCGCGGCGAACGCGACCGAGGAGCAGCGGCGGACGCTCACGGAGGCGGGCGACGCCCTCTCCACCCACTCCCGCGCAGCCGACCAGTCCGCCTACCTCGCCGCCGACACCGCCTTCCACCGCTCCCTCCTGGCCGCGTCCGGCAACCGGATGCTCGCGCATCTGGGCGATCTGGTCGCCGAGGTCCTCGCCGGCCGCACCCGCAATGCGCTCATGCCGCGCGAGGCCGACTCCACCGCGGTGCGGCTGCACCGGGCGGTGGCCGCCGCCGTCGCCTCGGGCGACGCGGACGCTGCGGAGGCCGCGATGCGGGCGATCGTCGAGGAGTCGGACCGGGCGGTCCAGGAGAGCTGACGGGGTTGCACGCCCGCAGCGCCGCGCGCACAGTGGAGCGCATGGTCGAGGGATACACGTCCGCGCAGGTGCGGGCCGCCGAGGCTCCGCACCTGGCCCGGCGGGAGCCGCTGATGCAGCGCGCCGCCGACGGCCTCGCCCGCGAGCTTCGCCTCGTGCTCGCCGGGCGCTCCGACCGCTCCCGTCCGGGCTCGGTGCTCGTCCTGGTCGGTCCGGGCGACAACGGCGGTGACGCGCTCTACGCGGCCGCCGAGCTCTCCTCCTCCGGAACCGACGTCGTCCTCGTCCTCACGGCCGAGCGGGTGCACCGCCGGGGCCTCGCCGTGGCGCTCGACGAGGGCTGCGGGCAGGTGCCGGCCGACGACGCGCCCGGCCTCGCCGCGGCGGTGGCGCGGGCGGATGTCCTGGTCGACGGGATCCTCGGCATCGGAGCGACGGAGCCCGCGCTGCGGGGGCGGCCGCGCGTCGTCGTCGAGGCGGTGCTCGACGCGCTGGAGCGGCGGGCCGAGCGCCCGGTGGTCGTCGCGGTCGACCTGCCGAGCGGAATCCATCCCGACGACGGGTCGGTCCCCGATCCCACCGTGCTGCACGCCGATGTGACGGTCGCCTTCGGCGCGATCAAGGCCGGTCTGCTGCTGCCTCCGGGCGACTCCTACGCGGGCCGTCTGCGCCTGGTCGACATCGGCCTCGGCCCGGACCTGGCCGGAGTGGAGCCCGCGGTCCGCGAGTGAGCGAGCGGCTCAGGAGGGAGCGAGGAGGTGCGCCTTCTCGGGGTGCTGCTCGAACCACTGCCCGACGTACCAGCACATCGGCACGACGCTCCGCCCGCCGGCGGCCTCGATGTCGTCGACGGCGAAGGAGACGAGCTCCCCTGCGAGCCCGCGGCCGCGGAAGGGCGGGGTCGTGAAGGAGCGGACGAGGGAGACGCTGCCGGGCGCCTCGCGGTAGTCGAGGACGCCCACCAGGGCGCCGTCGAGGTGGAGCTCGTAGCGCGACGCGTCGTCCGCCCGGCGGAAGTCCTTGGCCATGCCTCCAGAGTAGGACGGCCCGGACGGATCAGGCCTCGTCGCCGAGCATCTCGCCGTCGACGTAGAGCCAGCGCCCGTCCTCGCGCAGGAAGCGGCTGCGCTCGTGTACGAGGCCGGGGCCGGCGGGCGAGCGGTAGGAGGCGCGGAACTCGACCAGGCCCTCCTCGTCGCCCTCCCCGCCGAACGAGATGTCGACGATCTGGAGCCGGCGCCACTGGACGTCGGGATCGAGGTCGATGCGGCGCGGCCGGGTCGAGGGGTGCCAGCTCGCGAGCAGGTAGGGGGCGCTGCCGAGGACGTTCGCGCTGTAGCGGCTGCGCATCAGGCGCTCCGCCGTCGGCGAGGGCTCCTCGCCGAGGTGGGCGGGGCGGCAGCAGTCGGCGTAGTGGCGGCGGCTTCCGCAGGGGCAGGAGTCGGCGGGATGCATCCGGCCAGTGTGGCAGGCGATGCGGCGCCCCCGGCCCGGCGAGGCTCCGGCGAGCGCCGTGACTCCCCGGACCGTCCAGGTGTGCATCCCCTCCATATCCGCTCCGCCGCCTTGAGGGTGCCGCCGGATCCCGGCAACGTGGCCCCCTCATCGACCACGGACGGAAGGAACGACCCGATGCTCACGCTCACCGACAACGCCAGCACCGTCGTCAAGACCATCACCGGGCAGACCGAGACCCCCGTCGAGGGAGGCCTGCGCATCAGCGGCACCGATCTCGACGCCCGCAACTTCGCTGTCGCGGTCGCCGCGGCCCCCGAGACGACGGACGCCGTCGTGGAGCAGGACGGAGCGCGCGTGTTCCTCGACGTCGCCGCCTCCGTCGCTCTCGGCGACAAGGTCCTCGACGCGCAGGTGGACGAGGGCGGCTCCATCAGCTTCGGGATCGCTCCCCAGGACTGACCCCGTCGACATCGGAGGCCGCCCCCACCGCAGTGCGGGAGGGCGGCCTCCGTCGTCCCAGGATCAGGAGAGGATGTCGCGGGTGGTGAAGCGGCCGATCGCGAGCGACCCGAACACGGCGACGTAGGCGAGCTGGAGCAGCGCGTTCTCGCCGAAGGAGCTCCACGCGATCGGGTCGCGCAGGAGGTCGGCAAAGTCGAACCACCGGTCGGTCAGCAGGAACGGGTGGAGGGCGTCCAGCTGCGAGAGCGAGCCGACGATCTGCGCCGCGATGGAGACGACGACGGTGGCCGCCATGGCGCCGACCGGCACATCGGTCAGCGTCGAGATGAAGAGGCCGATCGCCGAGAGCCCGACCAGCGAGAGCGCCGCGTACACGGCGATCGCCAGGGCCCGGCCGATCGCGTCGCCGAGCGGGACGGTGCTGCCGGAGAGCAGCGTCACCGGTCCCGCCGGGAAGAGTGCCAGGCCGATCAGGATCCCGACCACCATGACGGTGAGTGCTGCGGCGAGGCAGAAGGCGAGGGAGGCGGCGAACTTCACCGCGAGCAGCCGCACGCGGCCGACGGGGCTGACCAGCAGGTAGCGCAGCGTCCCGAGCGAGGCCTCGCCCGCGATCGCGTCGCCGGCAACGACCCCGACCGTGAGCGGGAGGAACAGCGGGACGGCGACCGTGATGGCCGCGAAGCCGGTGAAGAGGCCGTTGCCGGCGATCGCGCCCACGAAAGAGGGCCCGCCTCCGTCCCCGCCCGAGAGCCGCACTGCGACGGCGAGCAGGATCGGGATGGCGGCCAGGGCCGCGAGCAGCGCCCAGGTGCGGCGCCGGCGGAAGAGCAGGGCGAGCTCGGAGGCGAGCAGGGACCCGATCCCTGCGCGGCGGACGGTCGCGTCAGCGCTCGACATCGAAGCCCTCCCCGGTCAGCTCGACGAAGCGCTCCTCGAGCGAGGGGCGGCGGACGGAGAACCCGCGGACGCGGACGTCGGCCCGCACGAGGTCGGCGACCAGCGCCTCGGCCGCGAGCCCGGGCGGCAGAGCGGCGACGACCAGCGGCGGATCGGCGGGGTGCGGGCCCGGCGCGGTGCGCGGCTCCAGACCCCGGGTGTGCAGGGCCACGATCGCGCGCTCGCGGTCGGGCGTCAGCAGCTCGACCGAGGCGGCGTCCCCGCGCAGCTCGTCCAGCCCGCCCTGGGCGACGAGGCGCCCTGTGCGCATGACGGCGGCGTGGGTGCAGAGCTGCTCGATCTCGGCGAGGAGGTGGCTGGAGACGAGGACGGTCGTGCCGTCCTGGTTCAGTCCGCGCACAAGGGCGCGGACCTCGCGGGTGCCCTGCGGGTCGAGGCCGTTCGTGGGCTCGTCCAGCACGATCAGGTCGCGCGGCGAGAGGAGGGCGACCGCGATGCCGAGCCGCTGCTTCATGCCCAGGGAGTAGGAGCCGACCTTCTTGCGCGCCGCGGCCGAGAGGCCGACGCGGGCGAGGGCCTCCTTCGCGCGGGCGTCGCGGGTGCGGGACGAGGTGCCCGCCTCCGCGGCGTCGAAGCGCCGGAGGTTGGCCGCTCCGGAGAGGAACGGGTAGAAGCCCGGCCCCTCGACCAGCGCCCCCACTCGGGGCAGGACCTCGGCCGCGCGCCGGGGCATGGCCTGCCCGAGGACGGTGATGCTGCCCGCGGTCGGCGCGGCGAGGGCGAGCAGCATCCGGATCGTCGTGGTCTTGCCCGAGCCGTTCGGGCCGAGGAAGCCGAAGACGGCGCCGCGGGGAACGGCGAGGTCGAGACCGGAGACCGCTTCCTGGCGCCCGAAGCGCTTGGTGAGGCCCCGCGTCTCGACGGCGAGCTCGCCCGCCGTCACCGAGCGGAGGCCGCGTCGCGGAGCGTCTCGGCCGGGACCGCTCCGGCGAGGACGCGTCCGTCGTCGGTGACGAGGACGGTCAGCAGGGCGGAGGAGAGGATGCGGCCGCCGTCGACCGGCGTGGTGACCGCGTCGAGCGAGGAGAGCGCGTCGGCGTCACCGGCGGGCAGCTCGACGACGCTCGTCCAGCCGGAGCCCGTGGTGGCGACGTCGGAGTGCTCGGCCGTGCCCGCGGCGGGCGCGTCGGAGGCGTCCGCCGCGTCGTCGACCGGAGCGGCCTGCTCCGTCACCTCGGCGCCGGCCGGGGGCGTGAAGGAGAAGAGGGACGCGTCGGGCGTCGAGAAGTCGATGCTCGTGTACGCGACGCTGAACGCGGGCGCGGTGCCCCCGCGGGCCGTCACCGCCACTCCGAGCGGGAGGCCCGTCTCGCCGTCGACCGAGACGGTCACCGAGCCCACGAGGGTGCCGCCGTCGCGGGGCGTGAGCACGAGCTCGTACGCGTCGCGCCCGGCGACGCTGACGTCCGAGCCGACCGCGACCGTGGTCGTCGGGTCGATCGCGGCGAGCAGCTGCTCGGCGGCGGACGACGGCGTGACGACCTGATCGCCCGGCGAGGCCTCGGGGGCTCCGCCCGCGGGAGGCACGAGGTGGGTGGCGGTGTTCGCGCTCGAGTCGTAGATCCAGACTCCGTCGGTCGTCGAGGCGACGACGTCGCGCTCGGCCAGCCGGTCGAGCACCTGGAGGCGCGCGCCCTTCTCGGCGTCGACGTACACGCGCGCCTGGTGCGAGCCCGTGGCGAGCTCGACGAGGGAGTCGGCGGGGTCGGCGGACGCCGAGCCGGCCGAGCCGCCGAGCGCCGAGAGGTCGGGCAGGCCGAGGTCCGAGGTCTGCCGGATCTCGCCGGAGAACGCCGTGGTGTCGCTCTCGGCGACGAAGGCGAGGAGGTCGGCGGCGGACTTCTCGGGGAGGTCTCCCGCGGCGCTCGCCGAGAGGGGGAGGGCGACGGCCGCGGCGACGACGACCGCGGGGACGACGGCGACGGGCGTCCAGCGCTTCCAGTCAATGCTCATGCCGGGAACGCTACGCCTCGAACCTCCGCGGCGGGCCGGGAACGTCCCGGTCCACAGCCTTCCGGAAGGGGGTGCGGTCCGAGACCGCGGCCGGGATGATCAGGGCATGGACCTCCCGTTCGCGCTCCCCGTCGCCCCGATGCTCGCCAAGGCCGTTCCTGCGGTGCCGGAGCAGACCGCCGTCGCGGGCGGATACTCCTACGAGCCGAAGTGGGACGGGTTCCGCGCGATCGTCTCGGTCTCCGGCGGGGAGTGCGAGATCGGGAGCCGCGGCTCCAAGCCGCTGACCCGGTACTTCCCCGAGCTCGTCGAGGCCTTCCTCCGGCTGCTCCCCGACGGCTGCGTGCTCGACGGCGAGATCGTCCTGGCGACCGGCGAGCCGGGTGCCCAGCGGCTCGACTGGGACCTGCTCTCGCAGCGCATCCATCCGGCCGCGAGCCGCGTGAAGATGCTGGCGGAGACCACCCCGGCGATGCTCGTCGCCTTCGACCTGCTCGCCGTCGACGGGCGCAGCATGCTCGAGGAGCCGTACTCGGCGCGGCGGGAGGCGCTCGCCGCGGTGATGGCCGGCGTCCCGCATCCGCTGCACCTCGGCCGCGCCACCGACGACGAGGCCCTGGCGCGCGACTGGCTGGAGCGCTTCGAGGGCGCAGGACTGGACGGCGTCGTGGCGAAGCCCCTGGCCGCGCCCTACTCCCCCGGGAAGCGCGCCGTGCTCAAGGTCAAGCACCACCGCACGGCCGACGTGATCGCGATCGGGTACCGCGAGCACGCCTCCAAGCCGGGCGTGGGCTCGATCCTGCTCGGCCTGCACGGCGACGACGGAGAGGTCCGCCAGGTCGGCGGGGCCTCGGCCTTCAGCGACGAGCGTCGCGTGCAGCTGCTGGAGGAGCTCGCACCCGCGGTCGAGCGCGACGCGGGGGGAGCGCCGGTGCGCGGCGAGGGCGAGCGGAGCCGGTTCTCGAGCGGCCGCGACACCTCCTTCGTGCGTCTGCGTCCCGAGCTCGTGCTCGAGGTCCGCTACGACCAGCGCGAGGGCGACCGCTTCCGGCACACCGTGCAGTTCGAGCGCTGGCGCCCGGACCGCGACGCCGCCTCCTGCACCATGGAGCAGCTGGAGCAGCCGACCGCGTACGACCTCGGCGACGTCCTCGGCTAGGCCTTCTTCGCGCGGCTGGGCTGCACGCGGGGCGGCTCGCCCGGCATCTTGGGGAAGTCGGGCGGGAACGGCAGCTCGCCGAGGCCGGCGGCGACATCGCGCTCCCACCAGCCGAGCAGGGCGTCGAGGTGACCGGGGGCGTCGTGCATCCGGGCCCACGGATCACCGCGCTCGGCGAGGCGCGCCGGGACCGTGCGGATCGTGAAGGCCCGCGGGTCGACGCCGTCGAGCTCGTCCCAGTCCAGCGGAGTGGAGACGGGAGCGTGCGCGAGCGGCCGCGGGCTGTAGGCACCGGCGATCGTGCGGTCGCGGTTGGCCTGGTTGAAGTCGACGAAGATCCGCTCGCCGCGCTCCTCCTTCCACCACGCCGTCGTGACCTGCTCGGGCATCCGCCGCTCCAGCTCGCGCGCCGCGGCGATCACCGCGTGGCGGACGTCGAGGAACTCGTGCTCGGCGACGATCGGCGCGAAGACGTGCAGGCCGCGGTTGCCGGACGTCTTCACGAACGGGTCGAGGCCGGCCTCCCGCAGGACCTCCCGCAGCGCGTGCGCGGCGACGACCGCGTCGGCGACGTCGGTGCCGGGCTGCGGGTCGAGGTCGATCCGGAGCTGGTCGGGCAGGTCGGGCGCATCGGCGCTGGACGCCCACGGGTGGAAGACGACGGTGTTCATCTGCGCCGCCCAGACGGCGGCCGCGGGCTCGTCGATCACGAGCTGCGGATGCACCCGCCCGCTCGGGTACGTCACCGGGACGGACCGGACGTACTCGGGCGCGCCCTTGGGCGGGTTCTTCGAGAAGAACTGCTCGCCCTCGATCCCGGAGGAGAACCGCTGCAGCGAGACGGGGCGGCCGCCGTTCGCCGCGACGAACGGCTCGCCGACGGCGATCAGGTACTCCGCGACCTCGCGCTTGGTGATGCCCGGCTCCGGGAACAGCACGCGCTCGGGGCTCGAGATCCGCACCTCCCGGTCGCCGTGCGGTCCGGGGACGGTGAGGACGACGGCGTCGCTGCTGGGCATCTGCTGAGGCTAGCCCGCGGCGCCGCCCGGCGACAGGGGTCCTCCGGGGCGTCGCCGCAGCCGGATCGGGCCCTTCGCCCGCGAGGGGTCGACGACCTGTCCGCCCTGCACGATGTCGATCTCGCCCCGGTCGACCAGGCGGCGCGCGGCCCGGCGGACGGGCTCCATCAGCGGCCGCCACTCCTCGCCGCCGACCCGGCGCGCGACCTCGGACGGGCACGCCGTCGACGACGCCGCTCGCGCGAGCAGGACGGTGCGGATCTCCTCCTCGAGGCGCGCCTCCTCCGGTCCGACTCCGCGACGGCGGCAGGCGTCCGAGCAGTAGCGGACGTCCTCCCAGTCCCGTGCCCACTTCGCGCGCCACTCGATCTCGCGACCGCAGGAGGCGCAGGTCTTGCTCTCGGGGTGCGCGGTGGACGTGCGCTGACGGTGGGCCATGCCCTCGAGTCTGCGCGCAGACCGCGGCCGCGACGACGGGTTGCGCTGAGGGCGAGCGACGGGTGCGCGGACGCCGGCGCCGACGACGCGCACCCGATCCGGCGTGATCGGGAACAGGGAGCGGCGGATCGGCGTTCCCCGAGGTGGCGGCGTCATACTCCGCAATGGGGCGGCCCTCCCCCGGCCGGTGCGCCAGTCTGGAGGAGCCGTGCTGCGGCGCGACGGCGGGCCACCACCCCATGCCGCACCCTCGATCGATCAGGAGTCTCCGATGAGCCGCGAGAACCTCGCCACCACCCCGGACCGCGAGCCGGAGCACCGCGCCTTCGCCGGACTCTCCCCGGAGGACTTCAAGCTCGCGTTCCGCAACCACGCCGCCGGAGTCGCGCTGATCACCGCCGACCCGGGCACCGGCCCGGTCGCCCTGACCGCGACCTCCGTCTTCTCGGTGAGCGCCGAGCCGCCGCTGTTCGTCTTCTCACTCTCGTCCGCCTCGTCCAGCTCTCCGGCCATCCAGGCGTCCGAGACGCTGGTCGTGCACCTGCTCGGGGCGGAGCAGCTCGACCTGGCGCGCCTGGGCTCGACCAGCGGCATCGACCGCTTCGCCGACACGTCGCTCTGGTCGCGGCTGCCCACGGGCGAGCCGTTCTTCCCGGGCGCCGCCGCCTGGATCCGCGGCACGGTGATCAACCGCATGGAGGCGGGATCGTCCACGATCGTCGCCGTGCACGCCCTCGAGGCCCACGTGCCCGAGGACTCCGAGACCACGGCGCCGCTCGTCTACCACAACCGCACCTGGCACCACCTCGGCGAGCACTCCCGCCTCAGCTGAGCTCCGCGGGCGATCCGAAGAAGGCGGTTCAGGCCTCCGACCCGGTCGCCACCGTCCGGCCCGGCGTGCTCGACCACTGCGACCAGGAGCCCGGGTAGAGCGCCGGCGCGAAGCCCGCGAGCGTGAGCGCGACGACGTCGACCGCGGCCGAGACGCCGCTGCCGCAGTACACGCCGACGGGGGCGTTCTCCCGTACGCCGAGCGCCTCGAATCCCGCGCGCAGGTCGGAGGCGGGCCGGAACCGCCCCTCGGAGTCGAGCGCCGCGGACGCCGGAGCGTTCCGAGCGCCGGGGATGTGGCCCGCCCGCGGGTCGATCGGCTCGACCTCGCCGCGGTACCGCTCAGGGGCGCGGGCGTCGAGCAGGACGCCCGCCGAGGGCAGCGCCGCCGCCTCGTCGATGTCCAGCACCGGGAGCCGACCGTAGGCCAGCTCGACGTCGCCCCGCTCGCGCGGGACGTCGCCCGTCTCGAGCTCCCGCCCCGAGCGGATCCAGCCGGCGAGCGACCCGTCGAGCAGGCGGACGTCCTCCACTCCCGTCGCCCGCAGCAGCCACCAGGCCCGCGCGGCCGGGACGCTACGCGCGTCGTCGTACACGACGACGGACCGGCCCCGGCGGAGCCCCCAGCCGCGCGCCGCCTCCTGCAGCACCTCGATCGGAGGCAGCGGGTGGCGCCCCTCCTCCGGCTCGCCGTGGGCGGCCAGCTCGTGATCGAGGTCGACGTGCACCGCGCCGGGCAGGTGACCCGCGAGGTACTCCGGGCGGCCGTCGGGCCGGTCGAGGCGCCAGCGCACGTCGAGGACGAGCGGCGGCTCGGTGGAGGCCATCAGCTCGGCGAGCTCGTCAGGGGTGACCAGCAGGCTCTCGCGGCTGGAGGGGGTCGTCGGGGTCATGGCGTCCTTCCGATCCGCGTCGTCGGCGGAGTCCTGCCCCAGCATGCCGGGTCGCCCGGCGGCGCGGGAGCTCGGGCGGCAGCGGAGCATCAGTGCGCGAGGCGCCTTGTCGATGGTCGTCCGCCGGAGAGCCTCTCGCGCAGGCGGGTCGTGTTCACCACTCGAGACCCGCGGGCGCGGCCCGGAGGCCTGCAGGGGACCGCTCGGGCCTGGCCCCTCCGGCAGGGGCGGACCTACGCTGCCTTCAGTTGGACTCGCAGGCGAACCCGTCGTCGTCCCTGTCGAGCCCTGCGACATCGCCGTAGTACGGGTAGTACAGGTCGAAGTACCGCTGAGCTGAGGCCTGGTCCGGGAAGTCGTCGCAGTTCACAGCGTCGCCGGGATAAGCAGGTCGTCCCGGGCCGGGCGCCGGTGCCGGCGCCGGTGCCGCGGCCTGCGTGCTCGCCCAGAGTGCGCGGCCCTGCGGCGAGTAGATCACCAGGTTGCCGTCGTTCTGCATGACCATCCGGGAGCCCGGGCTGCCCGCCGTGCCGGACTGCCAGCGTGCTCCTCCGGAGCCCGCGTAGACCACGGCGTTGCCGTCGGACTGCATCTCGAGCCGGTTGCCGCCTCCGGACGTGCCGGCCGCCCAGCGGGCCGAGCCGCGCGAGTAGACGACGAGGTTGCCGTCGCCCTGCATGACCGCCTCGCTCCCTCCGTCGGAGGAGCGCAGCAGCTGTCCGGAGGTGAGCCGGCTCCCGGAGGAGAGGGTGTCCCGGACGGCGGGCGCGGGCGACGCCGGAGGGGTGTCGCTCGCCCACAGCGCGCGGCCCGAGGCGGAGTAGACGACCAGGTTGCCGTCGTTCTGCATCTGCAGGCGGGATCCCGGGTTGCCCGCCGTACCCGAGGCCCAGAGGGGTCGGCCCGAGGCGGAGGTGACCACGGCGTTGCCGTCGGACTGCATCGAGAGCGTCTCGCCCTCGCCCTGGGTGCCGGCGCCCCAGCGGACGTCCCCCCGCGAGTAGACCGCGAGATTGCCGTCGCCCTGCAGGGAGGCGCGCGACCGGCCGTCCGGCGAGGTGAGCTGCTGTCCCCGGCTGAGCCGCGAGCCGGAGGAGAGGACGTCGCGGATCTCAGGCGCGCGCGAGGTCGAGCTCGCCCAGAGCGGCCGTCCGGAGGCGGCGGTGATCACCAGGTTGCCGTCGTTCTGCATCCGCATCCGCGCGCCCGGGTTCCCGGGCGTTCCCGCCTGCCAGCGCACGCCGGACCCGGGGGCCGAGACCACCGCGTTCCCGTCGGTCTGCATCGCGAGGCGGTTGCCCGCTCCGGAGGTGACGGAGCTCCAGCGCGGCGATCCGTCCACGGAGACGACGAGATTGCCGTCGCTCTGCATCGCGGCGCGCGAGCGGCCGTCGGAGGCGGTCAGCTGCTGTCCCGGAGAGAGCTCGCGCCCGCTGTCGAGGACGTCGGCGATCGGCTCCGGCTCGGGCTCCTGCTCGTCGGCCGAGGACCAGGCCGTGTCCCCGTTCGGGCGGACGAGCACGAGCTGCCCGTCGTCCTGGATGAGGGCGAGCGCGCCGGTCTCTCCCGCGGTCCCGGACGCCCAGACGGGCGTGCCGGAGCCGGTCACGACGACGAGGTTGCCGTCCTCCTGCATCCGCACCGTGGTCGCTCCGGTGCCCTGGGTCCTGGTGCTCCAGACGGGGCGGCGCCCGGCGTCGTAGATCACGGCGTTGCCGTCCGCCTGCATCTCGAAGCTCGCGGAGTCTCCGTTCGAGAAGATGCGCTCGCCCGCGTCGAGCGAGTCGCCGCCGAGGAGGGCGTTCGTGTAGGTCTGCGATCCGCGCGCCTCTGCGGGCGGAGTCTCCCCCGGGACGAAGGCGGTCGGAGTCTCGGCGACGGCCTGCGTCGCGAGGGCGGACGGCGCCAGAGCGGCGGAACCGCCCGCGGCGAGCAGGCAGGCGATGAGGAGGTCGTGGCACGGAGAGCCCTTTTGGAGGCGGCGGCGGCGGAAGCCGTGGTCGAGCGGAGCCTGGCACGCGCTCGCCACGGCCGTCCATCCGGGCCGCGCGGAACCACTCAGCCGGAGCGGGCGATCCGCGCCGGCTGCGCGGGCGCCGCCTCCGGACCACGGAGCCTCCGGCCGGCTCGCGCGCCCCGGTCGGGGTTGTCGGCGATCGACGCGGATCGACGGAGGACGTGCTCCCACGGCCGGAGCGCACCCCGCGCGGGCGCCCCGGGAGGCGGCTCGGACCTCCCGCGGCACGGAGGAGGTCCCCGTTCCTCCTAAAATCGGAGGCATGTCGAAAGTGTTGAGCAGTCTGCCCGTGGGCGAGCGTGTCGGAATCGCATTCTCGGGAGGCCTCGACACATCCGTCGCCGTCGCCTGGATGCGCGAGAAGGGCGCGGTGCCCTGCACGTACACGGCCGACATCGGCCAGTACGACGAGCCCGACATCGAGAGCGTCCCGTCCCGCGCGGCCCAGTACGGCGCCGAGATCTCGCGCCTCGTCGACGCGAAGAGCGCGCTGGTCGAGGAGGGGCTCGTCGCCCTGCAGTGCGGCGCCTTCCACATCCGCTCCGGCGGCAAGACCTACTTCAACACCACCCCCCTCGGCCGCGCCGTGACCGGCACCCTCCTCGTCCGCGCCATGCGCGAGGACGGCGTCGACATCTGGGGCGACGGCTCGACCTACAAGGGCAACGACATCGAGCGGTTCTACCGCTACGGCCTGCTCGCCAACCCCCGCCTGCGCATCTACAAGCCCTGGCTCGACGTGCAGTTCGTCAACGAGCTCGGCGGCCGCACCGAGATGTCGGAGTGGCTGGTCGCCCGCGGCTTCCCCTACCGCGACGCCACCGAGAAGGCCTACTCGACCGACGCCAACATCTGGGGCGCCACCCACGAGGCCAAGCGCCTCGAGGAGCTCTCCAGCGGCCTCGAGCTCGTCGAGCCGATCATGGGGGTCGCGTCGTGGCGTGACGAGGTCGAGATCGCCTCCGAGGTCGTCTCGGTGCGCTTCGAGGCCGGCCGCCCCGTCGCGCTGAACGGCGTCGAGTTCTCGGACGCCGTCGCGCTCGTGCTCGAGGCGAACGCGATCGGCGGACGCCACGGGCTCGGCGTCTCGGACCAGATCGAGAACCGGATCATCGAGGCCAAGAGCCGCGGCATCTACGAGGCCCCCGGCATGGCGCTGCTGCACATCGCCTACGAGCGCCTGCTGAACGCGATCCACAACGAGGACACCGTCGCCCAGTACCACTCGGAGGGCCGCCGTCTCGGCCGCCTGATGTACGAGGGCCGCTGGCTCGACCCGCAGTCGCTGATGCTGCGCGAGTCCATCCAGCGCTGGGTCGGCTCGGCCGTCTCCGGGGAGGTCACCCTGCGTCTGCGCCGCGGCGACGACTACACGATCCTCGACACGACCGGCCCCGCGCTGAGCTACCACCCGGACAAGCTCTCGATGGAGCGGGTCGGCGACGCCGCCTTCGGCCCCGAGGACCGCATCGGGCAGCTCACGATGCGCAACCTCGACATCGCCGACTCCCGCTCGCGGCTCGAGCAGTACGCGGCCGCCGGCCTCGTCGGCGGTCCGACCGCCGAGCTCGTCGGCGAGCTCGAGATCGGCGAGGCCGACGCGATCACCGAGGGCGGCGGGTCCGCAGCGGCCGATGCGCTCGGACGCGCCACCGACCTGGCCTCGGAGGGTGCGGCGTTCGACGCCGGAACCGACTGACCCCGCCCGTCCGACGCCCCCGCGCGCATCCGTCCCACCGGGACGCGAGGCGCACGGGGGCGTCGTGCTGTGCGGGCCGACCCGGCGCGCCGGCTGCGAGGGCGGGCCCGGCGCGAGAGCGGTGCTCCGGCGTTCGTCGCGACGGCCGTCAGAGCGCGGAGGATCGGACGAGCGCGAGCGCGGCGTCCACGGTGGCGAGCGACTGCGCCGGATCGACGCGGGCCAGCACGAGCGCGGCCACCAGGAGCGACACGAGGACGTCCGCCTGAGCCGACGCCCACGCCTGCGCGTCGGGCCAGCGGGCCAGCGCTCCGGCGCGCAGTGCGCCCAGCAGCTCGGCCCGGTAGTCGGCGATCACCTCGCGCACGGCGTCGTCGCGCGCGATCGGCGCGCCCGCGGCGTTGAGCAGCAGGCAGCCGCTCCTCGCCGAGAGCGTGCGGGAGTCGGCGAGCGCCGCCCGCAGCCCGGCGAAGTACTCCTCGAGCGCCGTCGGCGACGCCCCTCGCGGATCGACGAGCGGGGCGAGCCGGGGCCGCACCACCTCGTCGAGGTAGCTCTGCACGGCAGCGTCGAAGAGCCCGCGCTTGCTGCCGAAGGCGTGGTAGAGGCTGGAGCGGCGCAGTCCGGTCGCGGACTCCAGGTCCGGGAGCGACGCCTCCTCGAAGCCGCTCTCCCAGAAGACGGCGCGGGCGGCGCGGACGACCTGCTCGGTGTCGAAGCCCTGCGTGCGACCCACGGTGCTCCTCCTGAGGGGTGACAGCTGCGGCGCCGCACTGGCGCGGACCGCTCGCTCCAGTATATTGTGGACTGGTCGTTACACAATCGGTGCGGAGCCCTCCGCATCACGACCATCGCCTGGAGGCCCGCCGTGATCGTTCTCGGACTGGTGCTCGCCGCTCTCGCCGCGGCGCTGCACGTCTACATCTTCGTGCTCGAGTCGGTCCTCTGGACGACCTCGCGCGCCCGATCGACGTTCGGCACGACCGCCGGCGAGGCGGAGGCGACGAAGGAGATGGCCTACAACCAGGGCTTCTACAACCTCTTCCTCGCCGTCGTCACCGCGGCGGGCATCGTCGCCGTCGCGATCGGCGCCACCGCCGTCGGCGCGGCCCTCGTGTTCGCCGGCGCCGGATCGATGGTCGCCGCAGCACTCGTCCTGCTCCTCTCCGCTCCGACCAAGCGCCGCGCCGCGCTGACCCAGATGACCCCGGGTCTGCTCGCGGTGATCGCGCTCGCCGTCGGCCTCTCACTCTGATCCCCTCCACCACCACGAAAGGTCCTATGAGCACCGTCACCAGCACCCAGATCCAGCTCGTCCGCCGCCCCGACGGCTGGCCCGTCGCCGAGGACTTCCGGACCGCGACCGTCGAGTACGGCGATCCCGCTGCGGGCGAGATCCGCGTCGAGAACGCCTTCCTCTCGGTCGACCCCTACATGCGCGGCCGCATGAACGACGTGAAGAGCTACACCCCGCCCTTCGCCCTCGGCGAGACCATGACCGGCGGTGCCGTCGGCCGGGTGACCGTCTCCGACGACCCCGCGTTCCCCGTCGGCAGCGCGGTCCTGCACCAGCTCGGCTGGCGCGACGTCGTGCAGGCCGAGTCGTCGCAGTTCCGCGTCGTCCCCGAGATCCCCGGAGTGCCGCTCTCGCTCCGCCTCGGCATCCTCGGGATGACCGGACTCACCGCGTACGTCGGGCTCACCGCCATCGCGGGCATGAAGGAGGGCGACACCGTCTTCGTCTCGGGCGCCGCGGGAGCCGTCGGCTCGGCCGCCGGTCAGATCGCGCGCCTCCTCGGAGCCGAGCGGGTCGTCGGATCCGCGGGCTCGGCCGAGAAGGTCGCCCTGCTGACCGAGAAGTACGGCTACGACGCCGCCTTCGACTACCACTCCGGCCCGGTCCGCGAGCAGCTGGCCGAGGCCGCGCCCGACGGGATCGACGTGTACTTCGACAACGTCGGCGGCGACCACCTCGAAGCGGCCCTCGACGCCTTCCGCGACGGCGGCCGCGCGGCGCTCTGCGGAGCGATCGCCGGCTACAACAGCACCGAGAAGACGCCCGGCCCCGACAACATGGCGAACATCATCACCCGCGGTCTCACGCTGCGCGGCTTCACGCTGTCCGGCTACCTCGACCACGCGGCGGAGTTCAACCGGCTGATGGCCGGCTGGTTCGCCGACGGAGAGATCGCCTACGACGAGACCGTCGTCGACGGCATCGACCACGCCGTGGACGCGTTCCTCTCGATGATGCGCGGCGGCAACACCGGGAAGATGGTCGTCCGCGTCTAGCGCCGACCCCGGTGCGGCGGGCGCGGGGAGGGGCACCTCCGGACGCCCGCCGCATCCGTCCTCCGCCTCCCTGACCGGGACCTCCGAGAATGCTCGCGGATCCGCGGGGCCGATCGGTCCGGGCGGTGGCAGACTGCGGACATGAGCACGTTCTCGCACCGGACCGGCGCCTCCGCGCTGGCAGCAGCAGCACTCGTCCTCGTCCTCACCGGCTGCGCGGGCAGCGGCGGAGCCCCGTCCGCGCGGACGCCGCTCCCGACGCCGACCGCGACCGCGACCTCTTCGCCGACTCCCGCTCCGACGCCGACTCCCACCGTGACCGTGACGGTCACGGCGACCCCCGAGCCCTCGTCGACCGGTTCTCCCGCCGCGGATCCGGCGGCGGCGCGCTGCACGGGCTCCGACCTGACGATGGAGTACCGCCCCGACCCCGACGCGTCGGGTGCCGGGAACAGCGCCTTCGACCTCGTGCTCACCAGCACCTCCTCCTCGGACTGCGCTCTCGCGGGCATCCCCGGCGTCTACGCGACCGACGCCGACGGGAACCGGATCAGCGCGGTCGCCGACGCGTCCGGCCCGAACCCCGATGCTCCCGTGATCCTCGTCCCGGGCGCCCGGGCGGACGTCCGGGTCGCCTGGCACTCCCCCGGCGCCTACGGCTGCACGGTCGGGACCTCCGCGTACCTCGTCGCCGAGGTCCTCGACGCCCCGGACGGCGCGGTCCGCGCCCCCGCCGAGCTCCAGGTGTGCACCGACGGCACCGTGATGATGGACGCCTCCGCCTACACGCTGCTCTGAGCCCTCCCCGAGCGCGCACACCTTCCGCGCGGCCCGCTCACCGGGCGCGACCCCTTGACCGGGCGCGGCGCAGCCGGGACCCTCGCACTACACGTCCCCACCCCACCCCGGAGGTCACCATGAAGGTCGGCTCACTCGTTCTCCGTCTCGCCGTCGGCGGGCTCTTCGTCGGACACGGTCTACAGAAGCTGCGGGGCTCGTTCGACGGCCCCGGCCTCGACGGCACCGAGCAGATGATGTCGAGCCTGGAGATGCACCCGGCCCGGCGCAACGCCGTCGCCGCAGCGGTGACCGAGACGGCCGGAGGCGCCGCTCTCGCTCTCGGCGCCGCGACTCCGCTCGCCGCCGCCGGACTCGTCGCCACGATGGTCACCGCCGTGCGCAAGGTGCACTGGAGCAACGGCCTGTGGAACGCGGGCGGCGGGTGGGAGTACAACGCCGTCCTCGTCGCGGCGACGGCCGCGATCGTCGCGGACGGCCCCGGCGCGCTCTCGTTCGACGCCCTGATCGGCAAGCGCAAGTGGGGAGCCGGCTGGGCGCTGTTCGCCCTGATCGGCGGAGCGGCTGCGTCGACCGCCCTGATCGAGGCCGGCCGACGCGCCGCGCCGGTCGGAGCAGGCACCTCCGGCTCCGACGACGGCGGGTCGGACGACGACGGCGCCGACTCGACCGCCTCGTAGCCCCGCTCCGCCGCACTGTGCGGGCGCGGTAGCGTCGGAGGCGTGATCGAGACACGCGCCTCCGACCCCGACCGCCCCGAGACCGACGCGCTCGCCCTCTGGCTCGCGGCGGTCGAGCGCCTCGACGCTCAGGACGACCCGGACGGCGTCGTCGAGCGGATGCGCGTCCTCGCAGCCCGCTACCCGGGACACGACGGAGTCGCCGCTTTCGAGCTGGGTGGCGCCCTCGACAGCGCGGGACACGGGGCGGAGGCGGCGGTCGAGTATGAGCGCGCCCTCGCCGCCGGCCTGGACGACGAGCGGCGGGCGCGGTTGACGATCCAGTACGCCTCGACACTCCGGAACCTCGGCCGCACCGATGAGGCGATCGACCTCCTCGCCGGCGCCGCCGCGCACCCCGCGGTGGGCTCCGCGCGGGAGGTGTTCCTCGTGCTCGCCCTGCACAGCGCCGGGCGCGTCGACGAGGCCCTGCGGATCGCGCTGGAGGCGCTGGCTCCGGGGCTCCCCCGGTACCAGCGCTCCGTCCGCGCCTACGCCGCCGCCCTCACCGACTCCGAGCAGTAGCGCGGGCGGCTCCTCCACACGGAGGCTCGGCGCGGCGAGCGCCGAGGCCTCCGGGGCGACGGCGCCGACTCAGTCCTCGAGCAGGATCGCGTCGATCTGCCCCATCGCCTGGCGGAGTCCCTCCTCCATGCCCATCTGGACCATCTGCTCGAGCTGCTCGACCGACTCGAAACGGCTGCTGAGGACCATCCGCGTGCGCCCCGGCTCGATCTCGTCGAGGGTGACCGTGGCCCGGGTGATCCCCAGCGCGTCGACCGGGTCGCCGCGCTCGTCGGCGAAGCCGTCCTCGAACTCGAACCGCGTCGGCTCCTCCACCCGGGTCACGCGCCACCAGCCGCGCGCCTGCTCGCCGTCCGGTCCCGTCATGACGTAGGCGCTCCGTCCACCCTCGACCGGCTCGTGCCGCTCGAAGGTCGCCGGCCAGGTCGGCGGCCCCCACCAGCGCTCGAGGCGGCGCGGATCCGTCCAGAGGAGCCAGACGCGCTCGATCCCCGCGTCGAACTCGGCGGTCACGGTCAGGGTCAGTTCCTCGATGTCCTTCACGGACTGCAGCACGCTCATCGCGCCTCTCCCTCCAGCAGATCCCGCGCGCCGGTCGGCTCGCGGGTGTCACTCCTCGTCGAGGAGGTCCGACATGCGGTCGATCCTCCCCGCCCACAGCTGCTCGTAGGCGTCGAGCAGGCGCGACGCCCGCCGCACTGCGGCGACCTCGCCCTGCACCAGCTGCTCCCGCCCCCTCCTCCGCTTGCGGACGAGTGCCGCCCGCTCGAGGACGGCCACGTGCTTCTGCACCGCCGCGAACGACATCTCGTAGCGCGCCGCGAGTGCGGAGACGGACTGCTCGCCGACCAGCACCCGGGCGACGATGTCGCGGCGGGTGCTGTCGGCCAGCGCCCGGAAGAGCAGGTCGATGTCGGCGTCCATTCGTACAACCATGTGGTTGCACATTAGGGCCGTCCCCTCCCCCGCGCAAGAGCATCCGTCTCCGGGCGAGCGCACCGGCCCGCGCCCGACCTCAGGCGCTCGCGGCATCGAGGGCCTCGGCAGCGGCCGCGAGCACCCAGTCCGGCAGGGGGCGGGCCGCGAACAGCGAGGCGTAGAGCCGGGCCATCGAGTCGTCGGGGTCGAGCCGCAGCGCCTCGTCGAGGTGGAGCCCGGCGAGGCTCGAGACTCCCCTCGCCCACCAGCACCACGCGAGAACGGTGAGCACGGAGGAGCGCGCCTCCTCCGGCGCCAGCGCGGCGGCGCGGGCGAGGAGCCCGGTCGCCCGCGCCAGACGGCCGCGCTCCGGAGCACGCC
Source organism: Rathayibacter sp. AY1F9 (assembly GCF_002932155.1). Lineage (NCBI taxonomy): Bacteria > Bacillati > Actinomycetota > Actinomycetes > Micrococcales > Microbacteriaceae > Rathayibacter > Rathayibacter sp. AY1F9. The sequence continues at coordinate 76,807 of NZ_PSVA01000011.1, forward strand.
CGCTGCCGAGCAGCAGGGCCGACAGCTCGAGGTCGTGGTCGTCGTCCGTTCCGGCGCGGGCGTCGCCCACCGCGCCGGGCGGCACTCCCACTCCTGCCTGCGGGCTCCGCGCGATCTGCACGGTCACCCGATCGCGGAGGGGCGGCGACTGCAGCGTCCGCACGATCAGTCCTTCGCGGCGGACGTCCCGCGGTCCGCTGAGCCAGCGCTCGACGAGCCGTTCCGTGTCGCCGACCAGGGGCGGCCGGCGGAGCACCTCCGCGACGAGCGCGCGATCCTCCTCGAGGACCGGCGGCAGCACGGAGAGCGCGTCGATGTCCAGAGGCTCGTCGGCCACCGCTCGGGCGAGGACGCCGGTCTCGCTCCGCTCGATCTCGAGGAGCGGACGTGGCCTGCGGCACTCCTCGGCGTCCGTGTAGCGCCCCCATCCGTCGGCGGCGATGCAGGCCACGGCGATGATGTCCAGGCGCGTGCGCTCCAGGCGCCGGAGCACCGCGCGGCCGAGGTCGAGATGCGGGATCCCCCGCTCCTCGGCGTAGCCCGCACGGGTGCAGACCACCACCAGCACACCGGTGGCCCGCGGCATCGTCTCCATCATGGCCGCGCAGCCGCCCGCCAGCGCCTCCGCCTCCATCCCGCGCAGCGTCTCCGGGAGCGGGATCCGGAAGCCTCCCCCGGCGCGCGTGCCGAGGAACGGCACCACCACGACGGACTCCTCCGGACGGATGCCGATGATGGAGGGGACGGCCGCCAGGAGGTCCTGGATCGCGCTCGCCCGCAGGACTTCGGGATCGCGGCGGCGGGACGGAGGAGCAGGGGTTCGCTGTGTGGATGTCATGTCCGACACCCTGCTCGCGTCGCCGGCGGCGCGAGATCCCGCCGGCCCCGACCGGGGAGAACCGGAGCGAATCGGCGCCTGTGGAGGAGCGCTCGGGGCCGGCGGCTCAGCCGGCCGCGGGAGCCCGCAGCACCTTCGCCATCGGCCGTCCCTTCGCGATCTCGTCGATCAGCTTGTCGAGGTACCGGATGCGCTGCATCAGCGGATCCTCGATCGTCTCGACCCGCACGCCGCAGATCATCCCTGTGATCGCCGAGGCCTGCGGAGGCAGGCGCGCCGCCGCGAAGAACTCCTCGAAGGTCGTCCTGCTCTCGAGGTGCCGGGCCAGCTCCTCGTCCGAGAAGCCGGTGAGCCAGCGGACCGCCTCGTCGACCTCCTCCCTCGTCCGGCCCTTGCGCTCCGCCTTCGCCACGTAGAGGGGGTGCACGTCGGCGAACGCCACGGAGAAGATCCTGCTCATGGCCGGGAAGCGTACTCGCGCGACGCCCGGCGCGGCAGAGGCGCCCGCCCCGCTATCCTCCCCAGTGGCCCTCGCGCCTCCACCCCGCAGCCCACAGAGAGAACCACCGTGAGCCTCCTCCGCACCAAGTCCGTCGAGCAGTCGATCGCCGACACCGATGAGCCCGAGTACAAGCTCAAGAAGTCGCTGACCGCGCTCGATCTCACGGTCTTCGGCGTCGGAGTCGTCATCGGCGCCGGCATCTTCACCCTCACCGGCCGCGCCGCCCACGACATCGCCGGACCGGCGATCGTCCTGAGCTTCGTCGTCGCCGCATTCGCCTGCGCCCTCGCGGCCATGTGCTACGCCGAGTTCGCCTCCACGGTCCCGGTGTCGGGCTCCGCCTACACCTTCTCCTACGCCTCCCTCGGCGAGCTCTTCGCCTGGATCATCGGCTGGGACCTGATCCTCGAGCTGTTCCTCGGAGCGAGCGTGGTCGCGCAGGGGTGGAGCGCGTACCTCGGGTCGCTGCTGCAGCAGCTGGGAGTGACCCTCCCGCCGGCGCTCACCTACGGCGGCGTGGTCGACGTGCCGGCGATCCTGCTCGTCCTCGCGCTCGGCGCGCTGATGACCTTCGGGATCAAGGAATCGCTGCGCGTCAACCTGGTGCTCGTCGCGATCAAGCTGTTCATCGTCCTGTTCGTCATCATCGCGGGCCTGCAGTTCGTGAACACCGCCAACTACACCCCGTTCGTCCCCGCCGCCGAGCCCTCGCAGTCCGCGTCCGGTCTGACCCAGCCGCTGCTCCAGTTCCTCTCGGGCATCGAGCCGGCCACGTTCGGCGTCGGCGGCATCATCGCCGGCGCCTCCCTGGTGTTCTTCGCCTACATCGGGTTCGACGTCGTCGCGACGACCGCGGAGGAGACCCGCCGCCCCCAGCGCGACCTGCCCATCGGCATCATCGCCTCGCTGATCATCTGCACGGTCCTGTACTGCGCCGTCGCCCTCGTCGTGACCGGCATGGTCCCCTACCGCGAGCTCGACCCGTCGGCCGCGCTCGCCAATGCGTTCGCCTACCACGGGCAGACCTGGATGGCGACGGTCATCTCGGCCGGCGCCGTCGCCGGTCTGACCACCGTCGTGCTGACGCTGCTGATCGGAGCGACGCGCATCATCTTCGCGATGGCGCGCGACGGGCTCCTCCCCCGGCGCCTGGCCACCGTCCACCCGCGCCTGCGCACGCCGTGGTTCACCTCCGTGGTCGTGACCATCGTCGTCGCGCTGCTCGCCGGGCTCACTCCGATCGGCGTGCTCGAGGAGATGGTCAACATCGGAACGCTCTCGGCGTTCGTGCTGGTCTCGGTCGGCGTCGTGGTGCTGCGCCGCAAGCGGCCCGACCTGAAGCGCGGCTTCCGGGTCCCGCTGAACCCGTGGCTCCCGCTGCTCTCGGCCCTGATCTGCACCTACCTGATGCTCAACCTCTCGATCGAGACCTGGCTGCGCTTCCTGATCTGGCTGGCCGTGGGCTTCGCGATCTACTTCGCCTACTCGCGCAGCCACGCGAAGATCGGCACGAAGCCCTAGGGGGCCAGGCCCACCTTCGGCCTGGCCCAGGAGCGTCCGCGCGTGTCCTTGAGGATGTCGTACTCCACCTCGACGTGCGGCTCGATCGCGCTGTACTTGTCGTTCGGGGCGCCGATCACGAGCTGGAAGCCGAGACCGCGCCACGCACCGATCGCCCGCTTGGTGAAGTGGGCGTCGGCCTTGATCAGCGCCTCGTCCATGAAGACCGGGGCGTACCGGGGGCGGTCGGCTCCCGCGTCGCCGAGCTGGTAGCGCAGCGCCGCTCCGACGATGAAGGCGATCAGCTCCTGCGACTCCCCGCCGGACTTCTCGCCGATGTGGTCGTACAGCGCCACGTGCGCTCGGGTGACGGCGTCCACGCGCTCGGCGCTGACCCGGACGTGGTTGCGGACGTCGACGAGGTCGCCGAAGTCGGGCGCGGTGCGCCGCAGCCGCTGGATGAGCCGGGACATCCGCCGGTAGACCTGCTCGCGCTCCTCCTCCGCGGACACGGCCTGGATCTGCGCGCGCACCTCGCGGAGCTCGCGGCGGAAGCGACGGCGCACCTCCGACTGGTTCTCGCGCGTCGTGATCTGCAGACGGTGGCCGTCGTCGTAGAACGGCAGATCCTGCATGATCACGTTGATCGGCTCGATCCGCTCGCGGATCTCCCGCAGTGAGCGGCCGAGCGTGGAGTCGAAGCTCGTGAGGTCGTTGCCGGAGAGCGTGAGCAGGCTGTCGCGCCACTCGGTCTCGAGCCGGTGCAGGCCGCTGGTCTCGAGGGCGTCGAGCAGCCGCTCGAAGTCGCCCGCGGACGCCTCGGGGTCCGCGAGCAGGTTGGGGTTCGGCCAGCGGTCGAGGAAGCCGATCATGATCCGGCCGGCGCTCTCGCGCTGCTGCTCGTGCGACTCGGCCGCGGAGCGGCGGTCCTCCGCCAGTCGCTGCGCTGCCGTGGCGAGCGCTGCGTCGAAGCGGACCAGGACGTCCGAGGCGCTGCCGGACGCCGCGGCCTCGGTCAGCGTGAACCGGGCGTCCAGGAAGGCGCGCTGGTCGTCGTCGAGCTCGCGTCCTGCGCGCTCCGCCGCATCGAGAACCGCCTGGCTCGCGTCGACGTCGTCGACCACGACGGCCCACTCCGCCTCGATCCGCTCGCGCTCCACACCGGCGCGGGCGATCTCCTGGCGGAGGCGCTCGAGGCGGCCGCGCAGCCCGTCGATCTGCTGCTGCAGCCCGGCGAGCTCGGGGTTCGCCTCCGCAGCCTCGGCGCCGACCGCCTCCCAGCGCTCCTGCTCGGCGAGCAGCGACTCGACGTCGACCGTCTCCCAGCTCACCAGCGCGAGGCGGGCGTGGCGCGTCATCCGGTCGTCGAGTGCATCGAGGGATTCCTCCGCCGCCGACGCCGCCGAGACGGCCGCCGCGCTGCGGGCCCGGGCCGCCTCGACCAGGGCGTTCAGCTCGCGGAGTCGACGGGAGTTGGAGAAGCCGAGGACGTTCGCGGCGCCGTGGCCGCCGTGCGCACCGCGCTGCCCCTGCGAGAGCTGACCGGTGAGGGTCAGGGCGAGCCGGTGGCGTCCGAGCTCCGCAGCGCTGTCGACGCACACGTAGCCGAAGCGGTCCTCGAGCCGGTCCTGCAGCCAGCCGGTGAAGGCGGTGGCGCGGTAGTCGAGGCGCCCGGGCAGCGTCTGCGGGTCGAGGCCCCGCACCTCCTCGAGCCCGGTCTCCACGCCCTCGTAGCGGAGCCGGACCGGGAGCCGGAGGGAGTCGATGGCGCGGCGGAAGCGGTCGAGGTGGGCGGAGTCGATCATCAGCGTCGTCGCGAAGCCGCCGAGGGCGAGCGTGAACGCCTCGCGCCAGGGCTCGAACTCGGCACGCACCTCGACCAGCTCGCCGACGAAGGGCAGGTCGTCGGCGGTGAGGCCGGCTGCCTCCGCGATCCGCTCGCGCGCCTCGTGAAGAGGCCGGGGGATGCTGTCCCGACGGTCCGAGGCCGAGCGCTGCTCCGCCTCGAGCTCGGCGAGATCGCGCGCCGCGGCCTTCCGCTCGGCGACCGCGTCCGACCAGGCCGCACGGGTGCTGCGCTTGGCGTCGGCCGCGCTCGCCGCCCGGGCGAGCACCGCCTCGAACCGCTCGCGGGTGGTCTCCGGCTCGCCGAGAGCGCGCAGGTCCTCCTCGAGCCGGGCGCGGTTCTCGCGCGCCGCGCCCAGCCGCCGCTCCACCTCGCGGAGCTCGCGCTGGGCCGTCTCGAGGCGGTCGCCGCCGGAGGCCCGCAGCACCTCGGCGAGCCCGTCCCGCTCCGACTCCGCCGCCTCGGCGAGGGCCCGCTTCTCGCGGAGCACGGCGTCGACGGCGCGGGTGCGCTCGCGCAGCTCGACCTCGACGTCGCGCAGCAGGCCGAGGCGCTGCTCAGCGCGCCACAGGGCCGCCGGCGACACCGGGGCGTCGAACTCCCCGAGCGCGTCGATGAGGCGCACGCGCTCCGCGGACGCGGCGATGCGCAGGCGCAAACCCCGCAACGGCTCGAGTGCCGCGACCTGCTGGCGCGCGGTGAGCATCCGCTGCCGCGTGCTCTCGAGCTCGTCGAAGTGGGCGACGACCGCGTCGGCGGAGGCCAGGGTCTCGGGCTCCTCGAGCACGAGCCGCTTGTAGAGGTCGTCGACGGTCGTGATCTGCTGACCGGCCTGGATGCGGGCGAGCAGGCTCATCGCCTTCGATCCGGCTCCCGCCGCTCCGATGCCGAGCACCGCGTGCAGACGCGCCGAGAACTCGCGGTCGGTGCCGAGCGGATCCAAACCCGCCGCGCGCAGCGACGCGTCGGAGAAGCGGTGCGCCGCCGCCCGGTCGAGCGCGGCGAGGTCGACCGGGCCCTCGGCGCTCGCGCGGATCCGCACGGTCTCCTCGAGCACCCGGGAGCCGGCCGGGACATACCAGGCGCGGACCGCGCTGAAGCGCGAGCCGTCGTGGTCGACCCAGGTCATCGCGACGGCGGTCCAGGTGTCGACTCCGTCGCCGCGCAGGACGCGCATGGTCGTGCCCTCGTCCGTGCGCGACTCGTCGAGCTTGCCGCGCGCGTAGGAGAGGATGTTGCGCTGGTCCTCGCCGCGCGGACGGCCCGTCACTCCGCCGTTCGAGGCGCCGTTGAACGGCGTGGTGTGCGGCATCATCAGGGCGATGTAGGCGTCCATCAGCGTGGACTTGCCGGAGCCGGAGCCGCCGCAGAGCAGTGTGGCCCCCGGCGAGAAGCGGACCCGGTGCGCGCCGTCGTAGCCGCCCCAGTTGACCAGCTGCAGGTCCTCGGCGAGCCACTGCTGACCGCGGGAGGCGGCGGGGATCAGGCCGAAGAGGGTGTCGAGCATCGTCATCGGGGGTCGTCCTCCGGGTCGGGGGTGTCGTCGTCGGTCGGCTCGTCGTCCAACGGCTCGTCGTCGGCCGGCTCGTCGTCCGCGACATCGGTCCCGGGCAGGACGCCGTCCGTGGGCGGGTCCGCGTCCTCGTCGAGGCCGTCGTCCTCGAGCGCGTCGTCGTCCGCCTGCTCCGGATCGTCCGAGCCGGGCTCCTCGGCGGGCGCCGCTTCTGCGACCACCGAGGAAGCGTCTTCGCCCGCCCGCCCGCGCAGCCAGTCGCTCAGCTCCCGCAGCTTCGGCGCGCTCAGCACGATCTCCACGATCGGGCTGATCCGGTACCGCCCTGCGGACTCCTCGTCGACGATGCCGTCGCGGCCGAGCCGCTCCAGCGCCTTGCGGACCATGCGCTGCCGGCGGGCGGTGTCGCGCTCGGCGTCGGCGAAGTAGCTGAGCACCGTCTGCTCGACCTCCTCGACGTCCACGCGCGCCGACGCCTCGCCGGCCGCCGACTCCCGCTGATGGACCGTGCGCAGGTGCACCAGCACCAGCGTCTCGGCGCGGGTGTAGGGGAGGTCGCGCAGCAGCACCGGCATCTCCACCTCGTCGGAGCGCACCTGCTGCTTGTAGGCGACCCCGCGCTCGTGGTCGACGACGAGCCGCACGAACAGGTCGTTCAGCCGCGACTCGATCAGCTGCCGGTGCTCCTGGAGCACGGCCCACTGCTCGCGGTGGCGGTCGGCGAGGAGGAAGCGGCGCTGCAGCACGTGCACGAGCACCCGGCGCACCTCGGTGTCGAGGACGCCGCGGTCGCCGGGGAAGAGCTCGTCGGGGTCCTCCTCCATCGACACGGGCGCGATGAACGGATCGGCGGCGGTCCCGTCGGTCGCCAGGGTGTCACTCATCGTCGGTCTCCTCCTCGGTGCGGGCGGTCACGGATCCGAAGGCGAAGCGGCGCACGGTCCCGTCGGGTCGGCGCGTGCTCACGACGGAGTAGCCGTCGCGGTCGACGAGGCCCGTCCGGTGCGCGATCTCGAGCAGCCCGAGCAGGTCGACGGGCCGTCGCGTGTCCTCCGGAGCCGCGCTGAACGCGTCCGCCAGATCGAACTCGTCGCCGAGCTCCGCCACGTAGGCCTCCAGCTCCGCGTAGCGGGGACCGCCCCAGGCCCGGCTGTCGTCGCCGACGAACTCGGCGTCGCCGTCGTCTCCGGCCAGGGGCGCCGGCCCGCCGGCCGGGCGCACGTCGCCGAGGGTCTGGCGCAGGTGGCCGATCCCGGCGACGGGCAGGTGCCGCAGCGGCGTGACCGGCGCGTCCGGCGAGATCCCGCCCGTCCACTCCTGGAGCCCCGCCATCACGTCGCGCAGCAGCTCGTCCACCTGGCGGTCGCGAGCGGGGTCATGCGTGCGGACCTGGCCCGTGATGACGTGGGACGCGCGACGCTGCGCGGTCAGGACCTCCTGCACGCCCAGCTCCACCCGGCGGCCGATCGCGGCCAGCTCCCCGCGCTGGGCCGGGTCCATCAGGCGGGAGAACGGCTGCACGAGCACGGTGTGCAGCTGATCGGCGAGCGCATCGATCCGCTCGGGGTCGCCCAGGAGGCGGAGGGCTCCGGCGAACGCACGGCCCTCGCTGGTGGCCTGCATCACGTGCTGCCCGCGCTCGAGGTACTCCCGCAGCACCTCGCCGGTCGGACGGACGTCGCGGCGCAGGTCCGCGACCACGTCGCGCTGCATCGCCTTGATCGACTCCGCCACCCGCGCGAAGTCGGCCGGCAGCTCGCTGGCGAGGTGCACCACGTTCTCGGCCTCCTCCAGGAGCTGCTCGTCGTCGGCCGGCTCGAGACCGGCGCCCTCCTCGAGGGCGGCGATCTCGGCATCCAGGCGCGCCCGCTCCTCGCGGAGCCGCGAGAGGCGGGCCTCCGGGTCGGGATCGACGTCCGCGGCCAGCCGCTCGACCGCCTCCAGCAGGGTGCGCACCCGCGAGTTCGAGACGCGCGTGCGTCCACCTCCGGTGCGCCCGGTGATCTCGAGGGCGCTCACGGCGTGGGCGCTCAGCCGGTAGACCTCGGCCTCGCCCTCGATCTGCGGCACGAGCCAGCCGACGCGGACCCAGTAGCGGCACACCTCGCGCGCCGTGCCGCTCGGCAGAGCGCGCTCGCCCTCGTCGTACCCGGCCGAGCGCAGCTCCTCGAGCAGCTCCCCCACCTCGGCGTGCGCGTCGGCGACCGCCACGGCCTGCCGGTCGACGGTGAACACGAGCGACAGGGCGGCGACGACGAACGGGGCGTACCGGCCGTGGAGGAGATCCAGGGTCGGCGTCCGGAAGGCGCCGAGGGAGCGCAGGTAGGCGGCCTCGGCGCGGGAGTTCGACATCGCCCTCAAGGATAGGCGGCGGGTCGGGCGCCCGAGGACGGCCGCGCCTGGGCCGCAATCCGACCAGCGCCTTCAGGCGCCGTCGGGGCGGAAGCCTTTGTAGAGCGTGAGCGCGAGGGCGGTGCGGTCGCGGAGGCCGAGCTTGCGCAGCAGCGCCGAGACGTGGTTCTTCACGGTGCCCTCGGCGAGCACGAGGGCGGCCGCGATCTCCCTGTTGTTCCGCCCTTCGGCCACCAGCTCGGCGACCACCCGCTCGCTCCGCGTGAGCAGCGTCAGCGGGCTCTCGCCGGTGCGACCCGGCTGGACGGCCGGCCGGGCGACGCGCGGATCGATCACCATCCCGCCGGCGATCACCGCGTCGAGGGCCACGACGAGACCCTCCACCGAGGTGTCCTTCAGGAGGAATCCGGAAGCGCCGGCCGAGAGGGCCGCCTGCACGAGCGCGTCGTCGTCGAAGGTCGTCAGAAGGAGGACGGGCAGACGCGGATGGAGCTGCGCACACTCGGCGGCGAGCTCCACGCCGCCCATGACCGGCATCCGCGCGTCGGTGACGACGACGTCCACCTCCGTCGTGCGCAGAATGTGCAGAGCAGCCTGTCCGTTCTCGGCCTGGGCCGAGACCACGACACCCTCGACCGTCGAGAGGAGCATGACCAGCCCACGGCGGATCATCTGCTGGTTTTCCACCAGCAGCACTCGCCTCGGTGTCGTCTCCGTCACGAGGCGCGGCTCTCCCGTTCCCCGTCGGCGCCTCCGAGAGGGATCGAGAGGCGCAGGAGGAACCGGTCGCCGATGCGCCGCGCCGTCAACCGACCTCCGCGAGCCGTCGCGCGATCGTCGAGGCCGCGCAGCCCGAACCCCAGCACAGGCTCGCCGTCGCTGATCCCGTTGCTCCTTCCCGCGCCGATGTCGCTGAGCAGCGAGAGCTCGAGCCGGACGTCGTCCGTCTCGATATCGATGCGGACTCTGCGGGCAGCGCCGTGCCGCAGAGCGTTCGTCAGCCCTTCCTGCACGCCTCGGTAGACGACGAGCGCGGTCTCATCGTCGCTGGTGAGCACACGGTCCGACGCCTCGTCGCCGACCACATCCACGGTCACGCCCGTGCCGCGGAAGGACTCCGCGATCAACTCCAGCGCAGCCAGGCCGCGGGCGCCCGCGTCCCGGAAGGGACTGAGCGCTCGTACCCACATCCGCATGTCCGCGAGAGCCTCGCTCGACGTGGATCGGGCGGTGCGGACCTCGGCCCACGCCTGCTCGGCATCGGTGGAGCGCAGGCGATCAGCGAGCTCGAGACTCATCGAGACGAGGGTCAGCTTGTACCCGAGGCCGTCGTGGAGCTCGCGTGCGCTCCGGGCGCGCTCGTCCGACAGCAGCAGCTCCTTCTCCGTCTCGGAGGCGCGATGCAACCGCCTGATCACACGCTGGTCGGCGGATCGCTCGCTCTCGAAGCCGCGAAGAGAGAGTCCCAGGGCGATCCCGAAGCACATCAGCACGGCCACGGGCACCACGTTGAGCAGACCGTCGAGCACTCCGGAGAGCAGCGCCCTCCCCGAGCCGACGGCGCCCCCGACATGGAGGGCCAGTCCGACGGAGGCGATCCAGATCATCGCGTGCGCCCCTGCGCGGAGCGAGACGTCGACCACCGCGAACGCCACGACGAGGAGGAGGACCGGGATCGTGAAATCGAGCCGGCCGAAGACGACGACCGGCGTCGCCGCGACGATGGACACCGTCGTCACGGCGACCCCGTGTCCCGCTCGGATCAGTCGGGGCCGGACGGCCCAGAGCCCGGCGATCACAGGCACCAGCGCGAGCCATGTGACCGCGACCGCTGCACCCGTGCCTCTCTGCGCGGAGTCCACGACGCCCAGGATCCCTGCCAGGACGAGGCAGCACAGGGCGATCGCCTGAAGTGCGATGACGGTCCTGTCCACGGTGCTCGACAGGGACGGCGCGACCGCGACCCGCTCGTGTCCTGCCGCTGACGGCGCGGAGATCTCCGCCACCGTCTCCGGAGTTGAGCCCATGTCGACAACTGTAGCTCCGACTCCGGGATGCCGACCCGTGACCGCAGTCACGCCCTCACCGTGACTCCGGTCATCCTCATCCGTGACTTCGGCGGGAGGTGGTCGACTGCGGACCTTCCTAGCCTCGAAGTCAGCGCCGGGAGCCGCATCCCGCACCGCGAGACAAGTCGGACAGGAAAAGGAAGCGATGCCGCTCGACCTCGAATATCTCCGGTACTGCCGCCCGGGCAACCCGTTCTACGCGGTCGCCGAGGAGGGGGACGACATCGATGGCGACGCCTTCGACGTCGCGTCCTTCGCTCCGGAGGACTGGCAGGTGAGGGAGTCGCGGCCGTGGCGGAACTGGATGCCGGACGGTTGCCTCCTCCCTCGTCAGGGATGGAAGCTCCACCTCTCGTCGACACTCGATGACGCGGAGAAGGTCCTCGCCGCTGCTGCACGCTACTGCTTCGCCTCCCGACCGCCTTTCAAGCATCTCTCGACCACCTCTCACCTTCTGATGCAGAACGGCAAGTACGCCGATCGAGCGGGAGCTGGGAAGTTCATCACCGTGTATCCCGGTTCGGACGACGAGTTCGCCCGAGCGCTGGAGGACCTCGACGTCCGTCTTCGCGGGTTCAGAGGCCCGTACGTACTGTCCGACCGGCGGTGGAAGTCCGGGCCTGTGCACTTCCGTTACGGCGCCTTCGTCCCGTCCGAGACGGAGAGCGGCTTCGTCTCGACGGTGCTCGACCCGGACGGGAACGAGGTGGAGGACGTCCGGCGGCCGACGTTCACACCTCCCCCGTGGGCTTCACTACCGGAGTCCGTCACTGTCGGGGCGGAGAACGAGGAAGAGGTCGCCTTCGGCTTCACGATGCTCTCAGCGCTGCACTTCTCGAACGGTGGTGGTGTCTATCTCGCTGAAGCGACGACCGACGAATTCGTGCCGATCGGGACGATCGTGGTCCTCAAGGAGGCGCGCCCGCACGCCGGGTTGGACGCCGACGGAGTCGACGCCGTGACTCGCCTGGCTCATGAGGAGGAGGTGCTCGTCGATCTGCAGTCCCTGGACTGCGTACCCGTCTTCTACGGATCCTTCACGGCCTGGGAGCACCGATACCTGGTCATGGAGCACATCGAGGGGAACGATCTGAAGCGCGAATGGATGACGAGGACTCCGCTGCTCCGACCAGCACCGTGGCGCGTCGGTGACCCTGCATACACCTCCTGGCTGACCACGACCGTCGCTCGCCTCGACGCCGCTCTCGCCTCCGTGCACCGCGCAGGATGGCTGCTCGGCGACATCCACCCGAAGAACGTCATCATGCGGAACGGCACGCACCCGTGCTTCCTCGACTTCGAGTTCGCGCATCGAATGGATCCGGAGTGGCGTTGTCGCCAGGGAGCGCCCGGCTACGAGCCCCTGGAAGGCCTGAAGGGGACGGAAGCGGACGAGTGGTCGCTCGGCATCCTCGAACTCGATCTCCTCTTCCCCCAAGCGACGATCGCCGACCAGGGCAACGTCGCGAAGATCGAGCAGCTCCTCCGAGCAGCCGCAGACGATCTCGCGGTTCCGCCCGCCGTGCTGCGGTCGATCAGGACCTCCACCCTCGACGTACTCCCCGCCTCCGGTCAGAGGTCGATCGACGAAGACGTCGGTCGACTCGCCGCCCTCTCGGACGACAAGCTGCGCGGCCAGATCGCCCGCGGTGTCGCATCGGTGCTTCAGTGGACGGACGACTCGCCGGTCGTTCCCGGAGACATCCCTGTCCTCGCCCGCGACAGCGCGGACCACCGTGCCGGATTCCCCTACGGCGCGGCTGGAGTCGTCGCTGTCTTCGGACGATCCGGAGATGTCGACCTCGAGGCCGCCGATCACTGGCTCGCCGCTCGCGTGGCCCAGGTGCGGTCGCGTGGTCTCTGCGGACGCGAGGGAATTCGCTACGCGGCTCGCCAGGCAGGACTCGCGCGCACACTCGAGGTCCTCGACCGCAGGCCCTCGGCCGCCCCCTCAGGTCCGACGCTGTGGTCGGGGTGGGCCGGTGCAGGGCTCGCCGAGCTCGCAGACGGAGGGGACCCGTCGGAGGCGGCCCACCATCTCACCACGCTGCTCGATGAGGACGTCCGAGGAGCCTCCGTCGGCCTCCTGCACGGATGGTCTGCGGCCGCGATCCTGTTCGCCCGACTCCACGAAGCCACTGGCGACGACTTATACATCACGCTCGCGATACGAGCCGTCGACGCCGATCTGGCGCGCTGTGCGATCACCCGGAACAACACTCTCGAGTTCGATGAGGGATGGAGGACTCTTCCTTACCTGGGGATCGGCTCGACCGGGCCCGGCCTGGCGATCCTGGAGCTGCGGCGGGTCACGGGCGAGGAGCTCTTCGCCGATCCCCTCGCGTCCATCGACGCCGCCGCGTCCTACCAGCAGTGCGCGCAGGCCTCACTCGCCCACGGTCTGTCCGGATTCCTCGTCTACCTCCGCCGATGCGTACTGCACCGCCCGAGCGCGGAACTCGAGGAGGTCCTCCGCTCGCACGTCCGGTCGCTGCGCCTGCACGCCGTGCTCGACGACACCGGCGTCTTCTTCCGCGGCAACCAGAACCTCCGACTCTCGTCGGACTACCTGACCGGCTCGCTCGGAGTGCTCGCAGCGCTCGACGAGCTCGAGACCGGACGCTCCGCCCTGCCGTTCGGACTCTGACCGAGTCGGCCCGAGACGAGGAGAGGAGGTGATCACATGAACCGGATCCTCGATTTCCAGACCCTCGAAGGTGAGGCCGACGCGCACGACGCCGCGCGCGTCAGCACCTTCAGCGTCATCTCGCCGTGCCCGGGCTGGCCCAGCTCGATCACGTGGGGCAACTGCTGATAGTCGCTACCGGGCGCCCGCGATCCAGCATGACGTGGATCGCGGGCGTCTCACGAGTAAGACGTCCCCACCTTCGTCGAGGAGAAACGCTCATGATCCCCACCCTCCAGGCTCGAGCCGTCGAGCAGGTCATCACCGTAGGCCGGCAGCGGACGACCGTCCTGCGGGGCTGCGACATCGATCTGGAAGGGGGCGGGCTCACCGCTGTCGTCGGCCGCTCCGGCTCCGGCAAGTCCTCTCTCCTGATGTGTCTCAGCGGACTGGACCGGCCGACGTCCGGCGTCGTCGAGGTCAACGGCCGGGACGTGAACAGGCTGTCAGCGGCCGATCGCGCTCGCATGCTCCGCGCCCAGATCGGGTTCGTGTTCCAGCAGTACAACCTCGTGCCCTTCCTCGATGTCGAGGAGAACATCGCGCTCCCCTTCAGGCTCGACCGATCACCCGTGCCGCACGACCTGATCGGTGGACTCGTGGAATCGTTCGGCCTGCGCGACCGGCGCCGTGCGCCGGCGCGAACGCTCTCGGGAGGTGAGCAGCAGAGGACCGCTCTCTGCCGCGCCCTTGCACGGCGGCCCGGCATCGTCTTCGCCGACGAGCCGACCGGCGCCCTCGACTCGCAGAGCTCGCGGGTCGTCCTGTCGACTCTGAGGACGATGGCGGACGAGGGCCAGATGATCGTGATGGTCACGCACGATCTCGACGCCGCAGCCCTCGCGGACACGGTCGTGGTGATGCACGATGGTCGGACCGTGCGGACGACCGGACGCTGCACCAGCCATGAGCTGCTGAGCATCCTCGAAGAGGCCGGGGCCTGACTCGTGTCCCGTTACGTCGTACGCCTGTTCGCCGACGAGTGGCGCCGATGGTCTCCCGCGATCGCTGTGGTCGCCCTGATGGCGACGCTGATCGGGTTGTGCGTTCAGCAGTTCGCCTGGACCGGCGACCCCGCATTCACCGCCGCTGTCACGGAGGCCGGCGTCGCGCTCGGGGAGTTCCGGATCCTCTCGATCACGATCTACACTGTCGTGGCGCTCGTCGGCTGGGTCGCCCTGACGATCGTCGGCCGAGCGAGCGTTCTGGCCACAGGACGCACGCACGCGCTCTGGCTCCTGCTGGGCGCCTCCCGAGCCCAGGTGTTCGTCGTCACTCTCCTCGTGCTCGGCATCGTGAGTCTCCTCGGCGCCGGCATCGGAGCGCTCCTCTCGACACTGCTGGCGTTCTGGGCGGTTCCCGCATTCAACGGTGCCGTCTCGTCCGAGGTCGATCTTCCGAGCTTCTCGCTCGCGCCCTGGGCTCCGGTGGTCACGCTGGCGCTCGGCACGCTCACCGCTCTGGCGGGCGGAGTCCTGCCCGCGCGCCGCGCCGCCCGCACGCCGCCGAGCGCCGCGCTGCGTGAAGTCAGGAGCGGTCGACCGGGTACGGCGATGCGCGCGGTGCGGATCGGCTGCGGCATCGCCCTCCTCCTCATCGCCTCCGGCCTTGTCACGGCATCCGCCTCTGCTCGAGAACTCGGAGCGACCGGACCGGCGCCGATGTTCAACCTGGCCGTCGACGTAGGAGGCAGCGTCCTCGTGGCCGTCTACCTCCTCTGCCCGGAGGTGATCGCGCTCGTCTTCCGGGCTCTGCACGCGCTCTCCGCCCGATCGGGTCTCGTCGTCGCAGCTCTCGGAATCCGCGCGGCAGCAGCCCGGGTGCAGGTCAGCACCGCCACGATCGCGCCGCTCACGGCAGGGCTGGGGGCGATCGCCGTGCTCCTGTGCGCGGTGGAGTCCGTCGTCGCCATGACGACGGCGGTCCGGCCCGGGACCCGCGCCGATCTCACCGATGTTCTGACGATCGTCGCAGTCGTAGCCGTGTCGATGCTCGCCACCAGCGCCACTGTCGTCGCTCTCTCTGCGCAGAACCGCGAGCGCGAGATCGCCCTGCTGCAGGCAGCGGGCCTGCAGCGCCGACAGATCATCGGGCTCGTCGTCTCCGAGAGCCTCGCGATGTCCCTCGCCGCTTCCACAGCAGCTGCCGCACCCGTCGCCGCCACCGGCGCGGTCTGCTGGCTCGTCAGTCGCGCAGCACTGGGCGAAGGGGTAGTGATCTGGCCGGTCCCGAGCGTCGTTCTCGGCCTCATCGGCTCGTGGATCGTGCTCTCGCTGATCCTCCTGATTCCCGCGCAGGCTCGGCTTCGCCGTCCCCCTGGACCGAGGTTGCGTGAGCAGGGTGTCTGACGTGATCACGGGTCGCGACGCACTGCCGCCTCGGGTTTCTGCGATCGCCGGACGGCTGCGACATCTCGCAGCTCTGCAGCCGTCGAGCGCAGCCGCGGAGCCGACAGGCCCCCGGCAGGTGCTCCTCCGGGATCCCGACGGGCGCCCCGTGCAGCACACCCTCGTCATCGCACCGCAGGAGTCTCTGGTGCTCTCGCCGGGCGCCGCCGCTTTCGCACTTGTGAGCGATCAGGACGGTGATGAGCATCACCGCATCCGCGTCGCCGTCGCGACCAGGAGCGGAGCCGTCGAGATCGTTCAGGACGAGCGCCCCGTCTCCCCGCGCATCCGATCGTTCTCGGATGGATTCCTCTGGATAAGGCGGAACGACGCGGGTCGGCCCTGGCAGGCGGTCTGGTGGCATCGCAGCCTGACGACTCCCCACGTGCTGCTCGAAGAGCCCGATCAGGCTCGGAGGCTCGATCTGCGCAGCGTCGCCGGGGCGATCGCCGTACTCGCATCGAGAGGGGCGCGCGACTCCCGGTACTGGGTGCTGACCGGAGAGGAGAGCAGTCCCCCGACGTGCCGTCGCCTCGACCTCGGCACGGAGAACGCGGATGTCTCCGCCTGCAGGGGCGGCCTCGCGGTCCTGTATCGACGGCACGGAGTCGTCCGGATGACCGGCTCGACGCGTCCTCTCGAGGTTCCCGTTCCGAAGGCCCTTCAGGCGGAGCACCTGCAGGAGGCCCAGGGTGAGCTCTTCGTACTCGGACGGTCGTCCGGCAGGAGAGCGGTGTGGCTGCCCGGCGGCGGGGCAGACGCGCTCTGGCTCGCGCCGGCGGCCGGGACCCTTGTTCCCGCCGTCGATCCGATCACCCGCCACCCGATCATGCTCGTCTCCTCCCCTGCTCACCGCGCCCACTGCGTCACCCCTGTACCGGGTAAGGCACTCGCCACCGAGGTCACAGAACGGATGAAGGTCACGTCACTCACTGCGCCGAGCCGGGACGGCACCCTCGTCCCGCTCACCCTGATGACTCCTGACGGCGCCGACAGCTGTCCCGTCGTCGTCCAGGTCTACGGCGCCTACGGCATCAGCCTCGAGGGGCCGTTCGATCCCTTCACGGACGACCTCCTCGCGCGCGGAGCCGCGATCGCCTACTGCCATGTCCGCGGGGGCGGAGAGAACGGCCCGGAGTGGCATCGGCAGGCGACCGGCCTCGGCCGCGAGCGCCCGATCGAGGACCTCCTCGCCTGCCTGGCGTTGCTTCGTGAGCTTCCAGGGATCGACTCGCACCGGCTCCTTCTCACCGCGGCGAGCGCGGGCGCGCTGGTCGCTGCGACGGTCTGCCTCCGTCGCCCCGCAGAACTCCGTGGCCTCCACCTCGTGCATCCCTTCCTCGATCCCGTCGGCGCGCTCGATGATCGCTCCGCAGCCGCGGCGGCGTCCGACCGTGAGGAGTTCGGTGACCCTGACTGGATCCTCGCGAGCGGGCTCTCTCCACTCGCGACGATCGCCACAATGGTGGGGCGGAGCCGACCGCTTCCGCGCGCGTGGATTCGAGCCGGTCTCCGCGATGCCCGAGTCGACGCGTCGGCGATCGCGGAATTCGCAAGCGCCTACCGGGCAGTGGCTGAGCGCGACGATCCCGCGCACGTCGTCCTCCGTGCGACCTCGGGCGGTCACCTCAGCGGACTGACGCCCGAGGAGTCCCACCAGGAGAACGTCCTCGCTCACGCCTGGACGCTCGACCTCCTCGGCCTGGCCTGACCCGTCGAGCGCAAGGACGAGGGCGATCGTTCCGGCGGGAGCCGATCTCGTCCAGGCGAGAACTGCCCTACGGCGTCACTGGCCGGCACCCGACACCCCGCCCGCCGAGCCGTGCGGCATCGCCACGCACCGCCACAACGAGAACCCGGTGACCGCGGAGGCGTGCTCTCCCGACTCCGTCGCCGCCGGCCCCCACTCCTGCAGCTGTGTGCATCCGTCCGCCACCACGGCCTTCCGCACCGACTCGGTCGGTGGCGCCGAGTTCTTCAGAACCAGCAGAGGCGTGCGTCCTGCCGCGATCATCCCGGCGACGTCCTGCTCGGTGAAGACCCGCGCCTGGCCGGAGTAGCCGCCGTCGGTGAGCACGCTCGCGCCGGTCGCCGTGATGATCGGCGCCGAGATCGCCCAGGAGTCGGTGAGGAACAGGGGCGCTCCGTCCACCCCGCCGCCGGCGGCACGAGCAGCGGCGACCAGTGCGGTCTCGTCGGCGGTCATCGAGTCGTGCCCGCCGACCGCGTCCGGCGACGAGACCGCGAACGGAGCCGAGGTCTCGGCCCTCTGCGGGAAGCGCAGGCCGACGAGCGCGTCCCCGCCCGACCCGTCGAGGGACGCGTCGAGCACCTGGAGGCTGAACGCGATCGGCCCTGCCAGGATCACGACGGCCGCTGCGAGCGCGATCGAACGATGCCGGGCCGCGCCTCTGCTCGCCGCCGCACCGCCCCTACTCCACCGGGCCGCCACCGCGACCACGACGAGCCCTGCTCCGGCGAGCGCCGCGAACGGCAGGCCCAGCACCGCGGGCAGCTGCCCGCCCACGGCGAGCACCGCGCTCCACGCCGTCTGCGCGACGAGGAGGAGCGGCAGCACCAGCCGCGCGACGACCCGGGTCGACGCGAGCAGCCGCACCGCTTCCGCCCAGCCCAGCGCCGCGAGGAGCGCCAGCTGCACTCCGATCGCCGCGACGTAGGCGGTGTGCGGCACCGTCGCCACCGAGAGCACGCCCGCCGCTGTCACCAGCCACACCGCGAGGCAGACCAGGAGGGCGAAGGCACCGCGGGCACCTCCCCGCCTCCCCCGCCGCGGCCACCAGCGCACGGCGCCGAGCACCAGCCCGGCGAGCGCCGCGGGATACAGCCAGCCGACCTGCGTCGCGTACTGCGCCAGCAGCAGCTTGGCCGGCGAAGACCCCGCTGCTCCGCCCATCGTCGCCACGTGGGCGGAAGCGACGACGGCGCCGGGCACCGCTCCCGGGATCAGCCGGTCGAGCCCGTTGAACCCGAACACCATCGCGAAGACGTCGTTCCCCGTCGACCCGTCGATGTAGGGCCGGTCCCCTGCCGGCACCGCCTGCATCGCGACCATCCACGCCACCGAGGCGCCCACCGCGACGGCCAGGAGCCCGCCCGCACAGGCGAGCGCTCGGCGCCACCCGCGCACCCCGACGAGAGTCGCCACCACGAGCGCCGGCAGGACGAACCAGGCCTGCATCATCTTCGCCTGGAAGCCGATCCCGATGGACAGCCCGGTCATCAGCAGCGGCCACCACCGCTCCGTCAGCACCGCGCGCTGCCACCACACCAGCGCCACGGCGAGTGCCGCCGTGAGCAGCCCGTCCTCCATCGGGTGCCCGAACATCGACACGAAGATCGGCGTGCTCGCCGCCGCTGCCGCCGCGACCAGCCCGAGCCCCCGGCCGCCCCACCGGAGCCCGACGACCGAGCACGCCGCGACCGTGATCAGCCCCTCGATCAGCTGCGGCAGCGCGATCGACGACGTCGACATGCCGAACAGCCGGATGCTCAGCGCCTGCGGCACCGCGAACCCCGCCAGCTTGTCCAGCGTCACCGTGGCGGCGGGATCGAAGGCTCCGAACGCCAGCGCGTGCCACGACTCCGACATCGACCGTGCCGCCGCCTCGTAGAAGACGGCGTCTCCGCCCCGGGCGAGATTCCAGCCGGTGAGGGCCGTCGAACCGCACAGGATCGCGAGGAGGGTGAGCCGCGCCCACCAGCGTTCGCGCCACCAGCGGGCGAGCGGAGCGGAGTGGGTCACGTCCACCGACGCTAGGGAGCCGGCCTGCCGCCGCCCTTGCGGGCGGTCGGGGAGACGCCGTGCATGCCGCTCCGGCCTCTCAGTCCGGACGCCGCCGGCACGGCCGACGACCAGGAAGGGTGCCGCGCCGCCCCGGTCACCCTCTAGGGTGCGGACATGCCCCGCTCCATGGCCGACCTCTCCTTCCGCCGCGCCCAGTGGGAGCAGCGCTACGCACCGCACGTGGCTCCCGTGAACCGCTGGGTCGACGAGCTGCGGAACCCCTACGGACGCGGCTGGCTGCCCTACGTCGCGCCCCTGCACGGCGGAGTGGAGGCGCGCGTCCTCAGCGTCCTCCGCGATCCCGGCCCCGCCACTCAGGACGGCATCGGAAGCGGCTTCCTCTGCACCGAGAACGACGACCCGACGGCGGAGCTCATGGCCGGGCTGATGGACGAGGTGGGCCTCGCCCCCGCCGACCTGCTGCCGTGGAACGCCTACCCCTGGTACATCAACCGGGCCCCGAACGCCGAGCAGCTCGACGCCGGCGTCGAGACCGTCCTGCATCTGCTCGCGCTCGCCCCCGACGTCGAGGTGGTCCTCCTTCAGGGCGGCGACGCCGATCACGGCTGGCGGCGCCTCCTCAGGCGGCACCCGGCGATCGAGCGCGAGCGCGGCCTCACGGTGATCCGCACCTTCCATCCGTCGCGACAGGCGCTCTGGGCACGGGATCCCGCCGAGCGGGAGGCGCGCTCCGCTCGACGTCGCGTGGCTTTCGCCGAGGTCGCCGCAGCGCTCCGGTGAGCGGTCCGCAGCGTCACGACGAGGCCCGGAAACGACGGAAGCCCTGACGACGACCAGTGGTCTCATCAGGGCTTTCCGTCGGGCTGACAGGATTTGAACCTGCGACCCCTTGACCCCCAGTCAAGTGCGCTACCAAGCTGCGCCACAGCCCGTGGCAGACCGGGCCGAGGCCCGGGCAACTCGACTACCTTAGCGGATGCCGACGCCGGAAGTGAAAACGAGCGGGCCCCGTAGACTCGCTGGGCGGAACGCGTCGGCACGGGTCGACGCGCCGTCGGCAGCTCGGGAGGCGTCAGCAGTGGATGCGCGGCAGAAGCGATCACAGGTGGCCCTGCACCGGGCGATCGTCGAACTCGCGACCGGCCGCGACGTCGCCACCCTCACCGTCTCCGAGATCACCGATCTCGCCGGCGTGAACCGCTCCACCTTCTACGCCCACGCCTCGTCCGCCGCGGAGCTGCTCTGCGCCGCCCTGCAGGACGAGCTCGACGCGATCCGGGAGGGCTACCTCCAGCAGCTCCGGAGCGGTGCCGCGACCGACGCGAGCATCCGCGAGGGCACCTCCCGCGTCCTCGGCCACCTGGACGGCCACCGCGACCTCTACCTCCGCGCCTTCGACGCCCCCGGCGGGGACTCGGGCCTCCGCGCGATGCTGGCAGGGCACTTCCGCACCGCCGTCTCCGCGACGCTCGACACGGGGATCCTCGACGTCCCGGCCGCGGACGCACCGCTCGGCTTCCTCGAGGACGCGACGGCCTCGTTCCTCGCGGCGGGCTCCGTCGGCCTGATGGAGCAGTGGCTCCGTCTGCCCGCGCCCCGCGATCCCGGCAGCTACCTCGCCGCCTACCGACGGCTCCTGCCGCCGTGGTGGCCCTTCGCCACCGGCGACTGACCGGCCTCGTCGGGCGCCGCTGCGCAGACGCTCGCCGAGAGAGTCGACCGCTTGGCTCGAGGGCGGCCGCAACTCCGCAAGCCGGACCGCGCGGCTCCTCGCTCCCTCTCGAGAGAGCTGTCCCGCTCGGCCGTGACGCCTCGGCAGCAGCATCCGCCCCCTCGACTCGATCGCTGCTCCTCCCGGAGACGCGGACGGCCCGCGGGAGGAGCTCCCACGGGCCGGACACGGTACGGCTGCGCTCAGCGCGCGCGCTTCTCGCGGACGCGCATGTTGACGTTCACCGGCGACCCCTGGAAGCCGTAGATCTCGCGCAGGCGGCGCGCGATGTAGCGGCGGTAGCCCGGGTCGAGGAACCCGGTCGTGAAGAGGACGAATGTCGGCGGGCGCGACGAGGCCTGCGTGCCGAAGAGCACGCGGGGCTGCTTGCCTCCGCGGAGGGGGTGCGGGTGCGCCGCGGTGAGCTCGGCGAGGAACGCGTTGAACTTGCCCGTCGGGATGCGCGTGTCCCACGACTCGAGGGCGAGCTCGAGCGCCGGCACGAGCTTCTCGAGGTGGCGGCCGGTGCGGGCCGAGATGTTGACGCGGGGCGCCCACGCCACGTGGGCGAGGTCGGTCTCGATCTCGCGCTCGAGGTAGCGGCGGCGCTCGTCGTCGAGGAGGTCCCACTTGTTGAAGGCGAGCACGAGCGCCCGGCCCGACTCCAGCACCAGGTCGATGATGCGGACGTCCTGCTCCGAGATCGGCTGCGAGACGTCGAGGACGACGACGGCGACCTCGGCCTTCTCGAGCGCGGTCGAGGTGCGCAACGACGCGTAGAAGTCGGCGCCCTGCTGGAGGTGCACGCGGCGGCGGATGCCCGCGGTGTCGACGAAGCGCCAGACCTTGCCGGCGATCTCGACCTGCTCGTCGACCGGGTCGCGCGTGGTGCCGGCGAGCTCGTTGACGACGACCCGCTCCTCCCCCGCCGCCTTGTTGAGCAGGCTGGACTTGCCGACGTTCGGGCGGCCGAGGATCGCGACGCGGCGCGGCCCGCCGACCTCGCGCTTGGCGACGGCCGACTCCAGAGGGAGCTTCTCGAGCACCGCGTCGAGAAGGTCGGCGACGCCGCGGCCGTGGACGGCCGAGACGGGGCGGGGCTCGCCCAGGCCGAGCGACCACAGCGATGCGGCGTTCGGCTCCTGGCGGGCGTCGTCCACCTTGTTGGCGGCGAGGAAGACCGGCTTCTTCGTCTTGCGCAGCAGCTTCACGACGTGCTCGTCGGTCGCGGTCGCGCCGACGTTCGCGTCGACGACGAAGATGACGGCGTCGGCGAGGTCGATGGCGATCTCGGCCTGCATGGCGACGGAGGCGTCGATGCCGCGGGCGTCGGGCTCCCAGCCGCCGGTGTCGACGATGGTGAACGCTCGGTCGATCCACTCCGCCTTGTAGGACACGCGGTCGCGCGTGACGCCCGGGGTGTCCTCGACGACGGCCTCGCGGCGGCCGAGGATGCGGTTCACCAGCGCGGACTTGCCGACGTTGGGGCGGCCCACGATCGCCACGACCGGGAGGGCGGGGAGGTAGCGGACCTCGTCCGAGTCCTCCCCGGCGAACTCGAGGAGGTCGAGGTCCTCCTCGTCGAGGTCGTAGTCCTCGAGTCCGCTGCGGAGCGCCTGCGCGCGTGAGGAGGCGAGCTGCTCGTCGAGGTCGCCGAGGCGCTCGACGAGGTCGTCGTCTCCGAAGTTCAGCTCGTCGTCACCGACGTGCGTGTCCTGTGCCATGACCGACCCTTGCTCTCGAAGTTCGGACCTCGGCGACGACCGCGTCGACGGTCTGCTCGAAGTCGAGATGAGTGGAGTCGAGAAGAGTGACTCCTTCTGCGGCGTTCATGAAGTCGACCACCTGCGAGTCGGCGCGGTCCCTCGACCGCAGCGCCTGACCCGTCGCCTCGGCGGATTCCGTAGTGACCTCGCGCGAACGCCTGGCCATTCTAGCCTCTTCGCTCGCCGTCAGCAGGATCCGGACCGGAGCGGTCGGTGCGACGACCGTCGTGATGTCGCGGCCCTCGACGATGATGCCCTCCCGACGCGTCTCGCCGATGATCCTCCGGAACAGCAGGGTGATCCTCCGACGGACCTCGGGGACCTTCGCCACGGCCGAGACGCGCGCGGTCACCCGGGGCTCGCGGATGGCGGTGGTCACCTCGGTCGGACCGACCCACACCGAGTACGACTCGGGGTCGGTGCCGATGGAGTAGTCGAAGCCGTCGAGCGCGTCGACGATCGCGTCCTGGTCCTCGAAGTCGAGGCCGCGGTCGAGCCCGTGCCAGGCGAGCGCGCGGTAGGCCGCTCCCGTGTCGAGGAACTCGAAGTCGAGGCGGCGGGCGGCAGCCCTCGACACGCTGGACTTGCCGCTGCCGGCCGGGCCGTCGATGGCGACCACGACGGCCTCGCCGAAGTCGCCCTGCTCGGCGGCCTCGGAGCGCGCCTCGCGCTCGGGAGCCGCGCCCCCGTCCTCCGGGATGCTCTGCTGTGCCCGGCGGGCGGGCGTCATCCTGTTCAGGCCGCCCTCCTGCCTGTTCTGCTCGGTGCTCATCCGGCGATCCTCCAGCCGCGTATGGTCAGTTCTTCGGTCAGCGGCGCGACCGCCTCGGGCACGACCGAGATCTCGGCGAGACCCACTCGACGCCCCTGCGCGTGCTCGAGGCGCACGTCCTCGAGGTTGACGCCCGCCTCGCCGATCTCCACCAGGAGCCGCGCGAGGGTTCCGGGAGAGTCGTCGACGAGGACGATCAGGGTCGAGAAGCGCTGGTCCTGGCCGTGCTTGCCGGGCAGGCGCGCCACTCCGGCGTTGCCCGCGGCGAGGTGCTCGGCGAGCACGCGGCGCGAGCCGGGCGCCTCGAGGTCGCGAAGCGCGTCGGCCACCGCGGCGACGTCGTCGCGGAAGGCGTCGAGCACCGCGACGACGTGCTCGCGGTTCGCGGCCAGGATCTGCATCCAGAGCTCGGGGGCCGAGGCCGCCAGGCGCGAGACGTCGCGGACGCCCTGCCCGGCGAGGCGGAGCGCCGCGTTCGGGGCGTCGAGGAGGCGCTGGCCGAGCAGTGACGAGATCACCTGCGGGGCGTGCGAGACGAGGCCGACCGAGAGGTCGTGCTCCTCCGGGTCCATCTCGACGATGGTGCCGCCGAGGTCGAGAGCGAGGCCCTCCACCCTTGCGAGCGCGTCGGGCGCGGTCTCGCCGTCGCGGCAGATCACCCAGGGTCTGCCGACGAAGAGGTCTCCCCGCGCGGCGACCGGTCCGCCGCGCTCGCGGCCGGCCATCGGGTGCGAGCCGATGTAGCGGGCGAGGTCGACGCCGCGGGAGCGCAGCTCGCGCAGCGGCTGGGTCTTGACGCTCGCCACGTCGGTGACGACGGCTCCGGGGTGCGCCGCGAGCTCGCGCTCGACGACGCTCGCGGTGACGTCAGGGGGGACGCAGACGACGACGACGGAGGGCCGGTCGTCGGCGGAGGCGGCGCGGCCGGCCCCGTAGTCGATGGCGAGGGAGAGGCTCGCGGGCGAGGCGTCGTCGAGGACGACGTCGATCCCGCGGGAGGCGAGGCCGAGGCCGATGGAGGCGCCGAGCAGTCCGGAGCCGACCACCCGCACCGTCCCGGTCGTCCGCATCGCGGGCGGCGCGGGGTGCAGGAGCTCGTTCACCCCGACAGCCTAGCGATCGGCGCGGCGCTGCTTGTCGGCGCCGGACCGGCGCGGAGGACCGTCGCTCCGCCCGCCGCCGGCGGAGGAGCCGCCGCGATCGGACGACCGTCCCGCCGAGCCGCCGCGGTCGGACGACCGTCCGGACGATCCGCCGCGATCCGAGGATCGCCCGGCCGAGCCGCGCTCCGCCGGGGCGACGCGCTCGCCGCTGTCAGGCCGGGGCCGCCGCGCACCCGCGCTCGCCTTCTTCGAGGGGACCGCGGGAGCGGCCGCCACCGCCTCGCCGCCCTGCCGCGCGATCGTGAGCAGCGCGCCCAGCTCCTCCCGGGTCAGGTCGCGCAGATCGCCCGAGCGCAGGGTGCCCAGGTGCAGCGGCCCGAACTGGCGCCGGACGAGCTCGATCACCGGGTGGCCGACCGCCGCCATCATCCGGCGCACGACCCGGTTGCGACCGGAGTGCAGGGTGATCTCGACGAGCGAGGCGTTCGAGCGGCCCTCCGGCCGGCCGAGGAGACGCGCCTTGTCGGCGGCCACCGGTCCGTCGTCGAGCTCGATCCCGGAGGTCAGCGTCGCGATCGTCTGCGGGAGGACCTGCCCGTGCACCTTCGCGATGTAGGTCTTCGTCACTCCGAACGACGGGTGCGCGAGGACGTGGGCGAGCTCGCCGTCGTTGGTCAGCACGAGCAGGCCCGAGGTCTCGGCGTCGAGGCGCCCGACGTTGAACAGCCGCTCCTCGAAGTTCTTCGTGTAGAGGCTGAGGTCGGTGCGTCCGTTCTCGTCCGCCAGCGAGCTGACGACGCCGATCGGCTTGTTGAGCATGACGTAGCGGCGCGAGGTGTCCAGCTGCACCGCGACCCCGTCGACCTCGATCCGGTCGGTCGCCGGATCGATGCGGCGGCCGAGCTCGTCCGCCACCTCGCCGTTGACGCGAATCCGCCGCGCCACGATCATCTCCTCGACCACTCGTCGGGAGGCGACCCCCGCTGCCGCGAGGACCTTCTGCAGTCGTTCGCCGTCGGGGCCGCTGTCAGGCGCGCTCATCGAATCCGTCTCTTCCGTCGCTCAGTAGGGGGGAGATCTTCGGCAGCTCGTCGAGCGAGGTGAGGCCGAGGTGCACGAGCAGCTGCTCGGTGGTGCCGTAGAGGACCGCGCCCGTCTCGGGGTCGTGGCCGACCTCCGCGATGAGGCCGCGGCCGAGGAGGGTGCGCGCGACGGAGTCGACGTTGACCGCGCGGATCTGCGCGACCTGACCGCGCGAGACCGGCTGCTTGTAGGCGATCACGGCGAGCGTCTCGAGCGCCGCCTGCGAGAGCCGCGTCGGGTTCTGCGTCAGGACGAAGTCCTTGACCACCGGGTCGTACTCGCGGCGCACGTAGATCCGCCAGCCGGCACCGACCTCGCGCAGCTCGAAGCCCCGGCGGATCGCCCCGTCGGCGCCGTCGTAGTCGGCGACCAGGCGCTCGATCGACTGGCGGACCACGGCGATCGGCCTCGACAGCGCGGTCGCGAGGGAGGCGAGCGGCTGCGGCTCGTCCGCGACCATCAGGATCGCCTCGACCGCCCGGTCGATCTCGAACGCGACGGTCCCGGGGCCGGCGTCAGGAGTCATAGTCGGCTCCGAGCGCGGCGAGGCTCGCATCGCTCCACTGCTCGGCGACCCAGCGCAGCGTGAGCTCGCCGAGCGGCTCCGGCTGGTCGAACGAGATCACGGCGTGCCGGTAGAGCTCGAGCACGGCCAGGAAGCGCGCGACGATCACGCCCTTCTCGTCGGCGTCCGCGATCAGCTCGCCGAACGTGGCCCTCCCGCGGGCGCGCAGCATCGCCACGACGTGCGCGGCCTGCTCCCGGATGCTGATCTGCGGGGCGTGCAGGTGGTCCAGGCCCACCGTCGGCAGCTCGCGCGGAGCGAGGGCGACGGTCGCGAGGGCGGCGAAGTCGGCGGGCGACAGGGTCCAGACGAGCTCCGGCTTCGCGGACCGGTACTCCTCCTCCAGAGGCACGTCCCGCACGTGGCGGGCGGTCTCGATCGCGATCCGCTCGGCGAACCACGACGACACCTGCTTGAAGGCCCGGTACTGCAGGAGCCGGGCGAACAGCAGGTCTCGCGCCTCCAGCAGCGCCGCGTCCTCCGCGTCCACGAGCTCGCCCTGGGGCAGGAGTCCGGCGATCTTCAGGTCGAGGAGCGTCGCGGCGACGACGAGGAACTCCGACGCGCGGTCCAGCCCCTCGAGCGAGTCGATCCCGTGCAGGTACGAGAGGAACTCGTCCGTCACGGCGCTCAGCGCGATCTCGGTGATGTCGACCTGCTGCTTCGCGATGAGGCTCAGCAGGAGGTCGAACGGACCCTCGAAGTTGGTCAGCGCGAGGTGGAACCCGGTGGGAGCGGCGCGCTCCTCGAGGAGGACCTCAGGCGACCGCGCCACGCGAGATCAGCTCCCTGGCGAGCTTGCGGTACGCCTTCGCGGCGTTGTGCTCGGGCGCGAACTGGGTGATCGGGACGCCGGACACGCTGGCGTCCGGGAACTTCACCGTGCGGCCGATCACCGTCTCGAGCACGCTGTCGCCGAAGGCGTCGACCACCCGGTCGAGCACCTCACGCGAGTGCAGGGTGCGGGAGTCGTACATCGTGGGCAGGATGCCGTCGAGCTCGATCACCGGGTTGAGCCGGTCGCGGACCTTGTCGATCGTCTCGATCAGCAGGGCGACGCCGCGCAGCGCGAAGAACTCGCACTCGAGCGGGATGAGGACGCCGTGGCTCGCGGTGAGCGCGTTGACCGTGAGCAGACCCAGCGAGGGCTGGCAGTCGATCAGGATGACGTCGTAGTCCGCGCTCACCTTGCGGAGCACGCGAGCGAGGATCTGCTCGCGCGCGACCTCGTTGACGAGATGGACCTCGGCGGCGGAGAGGTCGATGTTGGCCGGGATGACGTCCAGGCCCGGCACGCGGGTCCTCCGGATCGCCTCGGCCGGGTCCTTCACGGTGCCGAGGAGCAGGTCGTAGATCGTGATGGCGTCGTAGGTCGTGACCCCGAGGCCGGCCGAGAGGGCGCCCTGCGGGTCGAAGTCGATGGCCAGCACGCGGCGGCCGTACTCGGCGAGGGTCGCGCCCAGGTTGATGGTCGTCGTCGTCTTGCCGACGCCGCCCTTCTGGTTGCAGAGCGAGATGATCCGAGCGGGGCCGTGACCGGTGAGCTCCACCGGCAGCGGGAAGTCGCGCAGAGGGCGGCCGGTCGGGCCGAGCGTCGGGGCTTCGAGACCGGTGAGCTCGGCCTTGTCGTCCGTCTTGCGTGTCACCTGCGTCGTCCTCGCTTCCGTGGCGGCGTGCGCTCCCGCGCGGCCTCCGACGAGTGTACCGGCGCCCCGCTCCTCGGCCGCCGCGCCCCGCCGCGCGGGGCCGCGGCTCTAGCGCCGCGCTCGCGGGTGCGCGGACGTGTAGACGTCCCGGAGCGTGTCCGCCGTCACCAGCGTGTAGATCTGCGTCGTCGCCACCGAGGCGTGCCCGAGGAGCTCCTGCACCACGCGGACGTCGGCACCGCCCGCGAGCAGGTGGGTCGCGAACGAGTGCCGGAAGGTGTGCGGCGAGATCTCCCGGTCCAGCCCGGCCTTCTCGGCGACGGCGCGGATGACCAGCCAGGCGCTCTGCCGCGACAGGCGGCTCCCGCGGACCCCCAGGAAGAGCGCCGGCGTCGCGCGCCCCCTCCGCGAGAGCTCGGGCCGCGCACGGACGAGGTACTCGTCGACCGCCTCGCGGGCGAAGCGGCCGAGCGGCACCATCCGCTGCTTGGACCCCTTGCCCGTCAGCCGCACCACCTCCGCGGCGACCACGTCGTCGACGTTCAGGTCCACCGCCTCCGAGATGCGCGCGCCCGTCGCGTAGAGCAGCTCCAGCAGGGCCCGGTCCCGCAGGTCCGCGAGCTCCTCGCCGCGCGCCGCGTCGAGCAGTGCCGCCATCTGCTCGACCGTGACCGCCTTCGGCAGGGTCATCGGGACCTTCGGCGGCATCACGTCCCGGGCAACGTCGTCCGCGACGACCCCCTCCTCGAGGGCGAAGCGGTGCAGCCCTCGGACGCTCGAGAGGATCCGTGCGCGCGAGCTCGCCGCGAGCGGCCGCTCCGGGCGTGCGGCCAGCCAGGAGGAGAACTCCCCCACGTCGACCCGTCCGAGCTGCGCCAGATCGACGGTCCCGCGCTCCTCGAGCCAGCCGAGGTAGAGCTCCAGGTCGCGCCGGTAGGCCGCGAGGGTGTGCGCCGAGAGCCCGCGCTCCACGCTCGCCTGCCGGAGGTACGCCTCGGCGCAGGCGCGGGGGCTCACCCCCGGGGGTGGCGGACCCGCGGGTGGCGCGTCCACGGCGAGGACGCGTCGCCCAGCCCGTCCCAGTCGCGCGAGCGGAACGCGTGCGCCGCGAGCACCGCGATCGTCAGCGAGGGGTTCTGCACCCGGCGGGCGAGGACCGCCTCGACCGCCTCGTCCAGCGGCACCCACCGCAGCTCCATGTCCGCCTCTTCCGCCTCGCGGTCGAAGGCGGAGCCGGTGGACGAGAGCCCGCGGGCCAGGTAGATCCGGATGACCTCGTCGCTGCCGCCCGGCGAGGTGGCGAACTCCGAGAGCAGGTCCCAGCGCTCGGCCTGCAGGTCCGTCTCCTCGCCCAGCTCCCGCTGAGCGGCGACCAGGGGATCCTCGCCCTCGACGTCGAGCAGGCCGGCCGGGATCTCCCACTCGCGGGTGCGGACAGGGTGCCGGTACTGCTTGATCAGGGCGACGCGGTCCTCGTCGTCGAGGGCCAGCACGGCGACGGCTCCCGTGTGATCGAGGAACTCCCGGCGCAGCTCGCCGCCGCCGTAGCGGAACGTCTCGGCGCGGACGCCCCAGACCATCCCGTCGAAGACGCGCTCACTGGTCAGGACCTCCGGCTCGACGAGCTCGTCCGACAGCGGCTCACTCATCGGCGCCCGCCTCCGATGCCGGGAAGAGGCGCGAGGCCTCCTGGCGCTCGAGGGCGGCGGTCACGAGGCCGCGGAAGAGCGGGTGCGCGGCGTTCGGGCGCGAGCGGAGCTCCGGGTGCGCCTGCGTGCCCACGTAGTAGGGGTGCTTCTCGCGGGGCAGCTCGACGTACTCCACGAGGTGGCCGTCGGGCGAGAGGCCCGAGAACCAGAGCCCCGCCTCGGCGATCCGGTCGCGGTAGCGGTTGTTGACCTCGTAGCGGTGACGGTGGCGCTCGGCAGCCTCAGGTGCGCCGTACACCTCGGCGACGATCGAGCCCTCGGCGAGCTCGGCCGTGTAGAGGCCGAGGCGCATCGTGCCGCCCATGTCCCCGGACGCGAGGATCTCGACCTGCTCGGCCATCGTCGCGATGACGGGGAACTCCGTCTCCGGGTCGAACTCCGACGACGAGGCCCCCTCGAGGCCGGCCTCGTTGCGGGCGTACTCGATGACCATGCACTGCAGGCCGAGGCAGAGCCCGAGCGTCGGTATCCCGTTCTCCCGTGCGAAGCGCAGCGCGCCGAGCTTGCCCTCGATGCCGCGGATGCCGAAGCCGCCGGGCACGCAGATGCCGTCGAGCTCGGAGAGCGCCTTGGCCGCAGCCTCGGGGTCCTCGAGCCCGTCGGAGGCGATCCAGCGGATGGCGACCTTCGTCTGCTGCGCGAAGCCGCCGGCCCGCAGAGCCTCCGTCACGGAGAGGTAGGCGTCGGGCAGGTCGATGTACTTCCCGACCAGGCCGATGGTGACCTCGTGCTTGGGCTCGTGCACGGCCTCGAGCAGTCGCGACCAGCCGTCCCAGACGACCTCGCCGGCCGGGAGGCCCAGCTGGTCGATGATGTAGGCGTCGAGGCCCTGCTCGTTGAGCATCTGCGGGATCTCGTAGATCGACGCGACGTCCTTGGCGTTGACCACGGCCTGCTCGTCGACGTCGCACATCAGCGCGATCTTGCGCTTGTTCGACTCCGACACGGGCCGGTCGCTCCGCAGCACCAGCGCGTCCGGCTGGATGCCGATCGAGCGCAGCGCCGCGACGGAGTGCTGGGTGGGCTTGGTCTTCTGCTCGCCGGAGGCGCCCATGAAGGGCACCAGCGAGACGTGCACGAAGAAGACGTTGCGGCGGCCGAGCTCGTGGCGGACCTGGCGGGCCGACTCGATGAACGGCTGGCTCTCGATGTCGCCGACGGTGCCGCCGATCTCGGTGATGATGACGTCCGGCTGCGGGTCGTCCTCCGACTGGAGGCGCATGCGCCGCTTGATCTCGTCCGTGATGTGCGGGATGACCTGGACCGTGTCGCCGAGGTACTCGCCGGCGCGCTCCCGCGCGATGACCCGCGAGTAGATCTGGCCGGTCGTGACGTTCGCGGCCTGGTTCAGGTTGATGTCGAGGAAGCGCTCGTAGTGGCCGATGTCGAGATCGGTCTCGGCGCCGTCGTCGGTCACGAAGACCTCGCCGTGCTGGAACGGGTTCATCGTCCCCGGGTCCACGTTGAGGTACGGGTCGAGCTTCTGCATGACGACGCGCAGCCCGCGCGCGGTCAGCAGGTTGCCCAGGCTCGCGGCCGTGAGTCCCTTGCCGAGCGAGGAGACGACACCGCCGGTGACGAAGATGTGCTTCGTGATCTTCGAGGCGGCGTCCTGCCCGGCCGTCGAAGCGTTCCGGGTCGAGGACCCGGAGGAGCCCTCGGGATCCGAGGGAGAAGAAGAGGAAAGGCCCGCGTTCGTAAAGTCCACCACGGGGTTCCACCGTAACAGCAGAACGGCGGCGGCGGACCGCCCGGGACGGATCGATGTCGTCCCGGGCCGCTCGCGATCAGCCCCGCCGACTCGATTCGAGGAGCTCCCGCGCATGAGCGAGAGCGTTGGCGGAGTCGGTGAGCCCCGAGAGCAGGCGCGCCATCTCGGACACCCGCTCCTCGGAGTCGAGTTGCGTCACGGCGCTCGAGGTCACCGCGCCGTCCGAGCCCTTCTCGACGCGGAGGTGGTTCGTGGCGAATGCGGCGACCTGCGCGAGGTGGGTCACCACGATGACCTGCGACGTCTCGGCGAGCCGCGCGAGCCGTCGGCCGATCTCGATCGCCGCCGCTCCGCCGACCCCTGCGTCGACCTCGTCGAAGACGAACGTCGGCACGGGGTCGTTGGCGGCGACCACGACCTCGATCGCGAGCATCACCCGCGAGAGCTCGCCTCCCGAGGCTCCGCGGGCGAGGGGCCGGGGTGCGGCCCCGGTGTGCGGCTGGAGCAGCATCTCGACGGAGTCGCGCCCGTGGACGCTCGGCTCCCCCGCGGCCGTCACCTTCACGTGCAGGCGCGCATCCGCCATGGCCAGCGCGGTGAGCTCGTCGCTGACCCGCTCCCCCAGCTCGGCGGCCGCCGCGGTCCGCAGCTCGGTCAGCCGGGTCGCGAGGCGGTCGACGAGGTCCGCGTCGGCCGCGGTGTCGGCCTCGAGAGCCGCGATCCTCTCGTCGTCGCCGTCGAGCTCGAGCAGGCGGAGTCCGGAGGAGTCCACCAGGTCGAGCACGTCGTCCAGGGTCGGTCCGTAGGTGCGGGCGAGCAGGGACAGCTCCGCCCGCCGGTTCTCGATCAGCTCCAGGTCGTGCGCGCCGTCGAGGTCGAGCTCCGCCAGGTAGGAGGAGAGCCCGCCGGCGGCGTCGACGAGGAGCACCGCCGCCTCGCCGAGCGTCTGGACCGTCGGCTGCAGGGCGGCGTCGTGCTCGGCCGCCCGCTCCAGCACGCGCCGCGCCGTCTCGAGGAGCCCGAGCGCGTCCCGCCCGTCCAGCTCCTCGGACGAGATCGCCTCGCGGGCCTCGCCAGCGGCGAGCCGGAGCTGCTCGATGCTCCCGAGCCGGGCGGACTGCGCCGCGAGCTCGACGTCCTCCCCGCGCTGGGGGGCGACCACCTCGATCTCGGCGAGGGCGGAGCGGAGCCGTTCGGCTTCGCGGGCGCGCGTCTCCCGGGCCTCGGTGAGCGAGTCGAGCTCCTCCCGGTTGGCCCGCCAGCGCTCGAAGGCGCTCGCGTAGTCGCGGAGGGCGTCGGCGAGACCGGGTCCGCCGAACCGGTCGAGCGCCTCGCGCTGCGCCGCGGCGGAGCGGAGGCGGATCTGGTCCGACTGCCCGTGCACGACGACCAGCTGATCGGCGAGCTCGCTCAGCACGCTGACCGGTGCGCTCCGGCCGCCGACGACGGCTCGCCCGCGTCCCTCCGCCGAGACCGAGCGCGCGAGGAGCAGCTCCGGGCCGTCGAGATCGCCGCCGGCGTCGTGGACGCGCTCGGCGACCGGGCCCTCCTCGGGGACCAGCCAGCGCCCCGACACCCAGGCCTGCTTCGCTCCCGAGCGCACCGCGGACGCGTCCGAGCGCGCGCCCAGCACGAGGCCGAGCGCCGTGACCACCATCGTCTTGCCGGCGCCGGTCTCGCCGGTGACCGCGGTGAAGCCCGGTCCGAGCGGGAGCGTCGCCTCGGCGATCACTCCGAGGTCGCGGATCTGCAGCTCTTCGAGCATCGGGCCTTACTCCGTCTCCGCCGACCCCCGCCATCCGCGGATGGGGAGACCGAACTTCTGCACGAGTCGATCGGTGAAGGGGGCGTCGTGCAGGCGCGCGAAGCGCACGGGCACGGGCGAGCGCCGGTAGACGACGCGCGCTCCCGGCGGCAGCTCGTAGGCGCGCCGGCCGTCGGCCCAGAGGACGCCGACGCCGTCGGTCCTCTCCTTGACCTCGACGGCGAGGCTCGACGACGGGCCCACGACGAGGGGCCGCGCGAAGAGCGCATGGGCACTGAGCGGAACGAGGAGCATCGCCTCGACGGTCGGCCACACGACGGGGCCGCCCCCGGAGAAGGCGTAAGCGGTGGAACCGGTCGGAGTGGACACGACGATGCCGTCGCAGCCGAAGCTCGACAGCGGACGTCCGTCGACGCCCACCATGACCTCGAGCATCCGCTCGCGGCTGCCCTTCTCGACCGTGGCCTCGTTGAGCGCCCAGGTCTCGTAGACGACGGCCTCGTCGATCTTGACGCGCACCTGCAGGGTCATCCGCTCCTCCACCGCGTAGTCGCCGTCGAGCGCACGGGCGACGGCGTCGTCGAGATCGTCCCGCTCGCTCTCCGCGAGGAACCCGACGTGGCCGAGGTTCACGCCGAGCAGAGGGGCCGTCCCGGACCGGACGATCTCCGCTGCGCGGAGGATGGTCCCGTCCCCGCCGAGCACGAACACGAGCTCGATGGACTCGAGCGGCACGTCGGACCCGAGCACGGCGACGTCGCTCAGATCCGGAGCGACCGCGACGATGTCGCCCTTGTCGTCGGCGCAGAGGACGGGGTGGGCGCCGGAGTTCCGGAGACGCTCGACGACGAGGACCGCCGCATCGAGGGAGTCCGTCCGTCCGGTATGGGCGACGACGAGGATGTTGCGCTCGTCACGAGGGGACTGCATCGAGGGTGTGTCCTTCTGGTCGGTCGACAGCGGCGGACACGATCGCGTCACCCGGTGGTGAGCGCGGTGACCGCGTCCCTCCATTCTGTCGGAATCGTTCCGCGGTCGCGGTGGAGGTGAGCCAGATACTCGCGATTCCCAGCGCCCCCCGGGAGTGGCGACTCGGCCAGCCCGACGACGCCGAGCCCCAGGTCCCACGCCGACCACAGGACGTCCGAGAGGGCCTCGCGACGCAGCTCCGGATCCCGGACGATCCCCTCCCGCACTCCCAAGCGGCCGACCTCGAACTGCGGCTTCACCAGCACCACGAAGTCGGCGAGCGGATCCACAGAGGCGGCGACCGGAAGCAGAACCATCCGCAGGGAGATGAAGGACACGTCGGACACGACCAGGTCCGGGACGATCTCCGTCCTGGCGGCTTCGGCGAGCCGGGCGGCGGTGAGATCCCGCGCATTGAACCCCTCCACCACGTGGACGCGATCGTCGGACCGGATCCGCGGAGCGAGCTGGGCATGCCCGACGTCGAGCGCGATCACCGAGGCGGCGCCGCGCTCGAGCAGGACCTGCGAGAACCCGCCCGTCGACGCCCCGACGTCGAGAGCGTTCCGGCCGGCGACTCGCACCGTCGCGAAGGTGTCGAGGGCGGCGAGCAGCTTGTGGGCGGCCCGGCTGACGTAGTGGTCGAGGCCGGCGACCGCGACGTCCTGATCGTCGCGCACGCGGATCGAGGGCTTCAGTGCAGGGACGCCGTCCACCGTCACCAGACCGTCGGCGATCATCCGAGCGGCATGGGTGCGGGATCGGGCGATACCCCGTTCGGCGAGAGCCGAGTCGAGTCGCGAGTCGTCGGTCATCGGTCGCGGTCCGCGTTCTCGAGTCGGATGCGCAGCTGCTCCTGCAGCTGGACGTATCCGGCTGCCCTCTCGTTGAGCGGAGTCTGCTCGATCCGGAGGAGCTCGTCTGACAGGACGTGTTCCTCCACGGCGTCGAAGCCGTTCTGGAGCGGCCTCGATTCCGGAGAGGGCGTCGGGTCGTGCTGAGTCATCGCTGCTCCTCGTTCCGGAGTCGGGCGACGACGGTCATCGTCGCTCCGGCCGGCCCTGTTCCTCCTCGAACAGAGACCGACCGGTTAAACAGCGATGGCCACCCATTTCTGGGTGGCCATCGTGAATGGTGTCCGGCGGTGTCCTACTCTCCCACAGGGTCCCCCCTGCAGTACCATCGGCGCTGAGAGTCTTAGCTTCCGGGTTCGGAATGTGACCGGGCGTTTCCCTCTCGCTATGGCCGCCGTAACCCTGGCGACACACGCACCCTAGGGCACATGGTCAAATCTGGGTTACACGCCGTGCGTGTATTCAATTGTTCCGCTCCTCCCGAAGGAGGATGCGGGGTGCCCGTCTTCTGGGAACCACAAAGTGGACGCAAGCAATCTCTGACCACTCCTACCAGCCTTTACAACGGTATGAGTGTAGTGATTATCAAGTTATCGGCTTATTAGTACCGGTCAGCTCCGACAGTCTTTAGTCCTGTCTTCC